>JAJDBR010000073.1 GCA_029261275.1 Nitrospirales bacterium | reverse complement strand
GATCTGTTATGTGGCCTCATGAACGCTAACGGACGAGTGCTCAATCGGGAGCAGATTATGGAAAGAGTGTGGGGATATACCAATGCCGTCGACATTGAATCTCGTACGGTGGACGTCCATATACGAAGACTTCGCGAAAAGTTAGGAGACGAACAGAAACGAGTGGTGACGGTGAAAGGTGTGGGATATCGTTTTGATGCTGAAATGGATTCCTAAGCCTCTGCACATACCTGTGAGACTCAACCATGCGTAATCTTCCTCTTGCTTTTTTAGGATGGTTGGTCTTAGTTGGGGTGATTCTTGGCCTAGGTCTGGCCTGGGGAGAGTCAGTGTGGTTAGTAGGGTTGCTTGCGAGCATTCTATTCAGCATGGCGTATATGTGGGCATGGAAGGTTTGGAGTTCGACTTGGGATAGCGAAAAAAAGATTCGCGCCAGCCTTGACGAATTACAGCAAATGACGAATAACGCAGAGAGTGGTTCTGCTCTACTTTCCTCATCTGAATCCCTCGCTTTCGAACTCCAAAATACTGTTCAGCAAATCAAGAAACAGATGGGTCATCTTGAAGAGGAACGAGCTAAAATTGTAGCCATTGTCGACAATTTGGTGGAAGGGGTCGTGGCCTTTGATCCTCAAGGACAGGTCCTTTTCAGCAATGCCAGCGCCTGCCGCATTCTTGGGATAGATAAGCAACAGTTGTCAGGACGATCAGTGTGGGAAGTCATTCGTAATAAAGAGTTAGCCGAATTAGTTGAACGAAGTCGAGCATTGCCGCTCCATGAACGGCAACGTATGGAAGTCGTTATCCATGCGTCGTCGCAAATGACCGTAGAAGTGTATGGATTACCGTTTCCCGTATCCAATCAGAAAAATGGGAGTGTGGTCGTGTTACATGATGTCACCCAATTACGGCGGTTAGAACAGGTGCGGGCGGAATTCATTGATAACGTGTCGCATGAGTTACGGACACCCCTCGCCGCGATCATCGGCTATCTGGAAACGTTGATTGATGAGCCATCTCTGGAAACACCCAACAATCGAAAATTTGTGCATGTCGCGCATCAACATGCTGAACGCCTCAGTCGTTTGGTGAATGACTTACGGAGTCTCTCAGAAATTGAATCAGGAAAGGTGGTTTTGAGTTGCGAAATGGTCGGGTTGAAGGATGTGGTTGATGAGGTGGTTGAAATGTTTCAGCCCCAAGTTCAGAAAAAACAGCTTCATTTTCATAACCAGATTGCTGGATCGGCTCGTGTGTGGGCAGACCGAGATCGCGTCGTTCAAATTCTCGTTAATCTTGTGGACAATGCGATTAAATATACATCGGAGGGCGGCGGCATTTCGTTTCAGGTAGAGCGTTTGGATGAATCGATTATCCTGCAAGTGAACGATACGGGGCAGGGGATTCCTTTCATCGATTTACCTCGGATCACTGAAAGGTTTTATCGTGTGGATCGTGCTCGATCACGGGAAGAAGGTGGAACCGGTCTGGGCTTATCTATCGTCAAGCATCTGATTCAATTGCTCGGTGGCCAACTTCGTATCCAAAGTGAGCTGGGGAAAGGAACGACAGTTGAGCTGCATTTACCCCTTCCCTTAGCTGTGATATCTGACAAAGAAAAAGGTTCTTGATCCCCAGTTACTCGGTTTTTGATTTCTTCTGGGTTTTTTTACATCTCCAATCCATTCCCTCCCCAACACTACCGTCTGCAGATTGTTTCCTAGTTCCACTTAACCAGAACCATTGAATCTGGTCTATTTTCGTACCGCCTCAAACGTTACAGAGCTGTAACCTGTTCCCAACGTAATAGCAACATGCGGTGAGTAGGATTGGGATATCAGATTTGAAAGGGTGTTTGGACTCACTCTGGATCAATCGCTATGAACCCTGTAGGTGGGAGATGGTTTCAATCAAGGAAAGGGTTTGGATCAAATCAAGTGTGGTTGAACAAGATGAGCAGAAGGTTATGAATTTTTTTGCAAAAGAAAAAACTGTGACGCTTGAAATAATTGTAAAACAATTTCCCTGGTTTCGATGGGGCAATCTGTTTTCGATCTTGGGAAGATTCCGACGGGAAGGTTTTGTGACCGTACATCAGGTAGGTCCTCTTTTTGAGTTGCGGCTGAAGAACCAACCGTGCGACGTCGTATGACCTTCTTCAATCATGGCAATTTTTGGGTATTTAACACGTTCGTAACATTGCTGTTACCTACGGGAAATGTGGAAAAGGTACAATTTTTTACTTAATACGAGGAGGAAATGTGAAATGAAGAAAGCGTCGAAAAGAAGAGCGATGGGGATTCTGGCTGTCATGGTTGGGCTAGTATTAGGGTGGCATGGAGTCGGAGAATTTGAGACGTCAACGGCTTGGGCTAAAGAATCCATGGATGACCCAAATTGGAAAGGCTATACACGAGTAAGTGGAGTCTCTGGGAATGTGAATAGTATTGGATCGGATACCTTAAATAATTTGATGACCTTGTGGGCTGAAGGCTTTAGGAAACAATATCCAAATGTGAAGATTCAAATTGAAGGCAAAGGATCCAGTACCGCGCCTCCTGCGCTGATTGAAGGGACGGCACAATTGGGGCCAATGTCACGAAAAATGAAGGGTAAGGAAATGGATGCCTTTGAGGCCAAATTTGGGTATAAGCCGACGGCTTTTCCTGTGGCGATTGATGCGTTAGCTATCTATGTCAATAAGGATAACCCAATACCTGGAATGAGCGTGGCGCAGGTGGATGCGGCTTTTTCTAAAACGCGTCGTCAGGGGTACAAGAATGACATCACCACATGGGGGAATTTGGGGTTGAATGGCCCCTATACGAAGATGCCAATTAGTTTATATGGTCGGAATTCAGCGTCTGGGACCTATGGATTTTTCAAAAAGAAAGTCTTGCAGAACGGAGATTATCGAGATCAAGTCAAGGAACAGCCGGGTTCGGCGTCTGTCGTTCAGGGGGTGACCGAAGACCGTGCGGGTTTGGGATACAGCGGTATTGGGTATCGCACTTCGGGAGTCCGCGCTATCCCTTTAACCATGAAAGAGGGGGGAGCTTTTGTAGAACCGACCTTTGCGAATGCCTCAAAAGGTTCGTATCCATTGGCGCGATTTTTGTTTGTCTATGTGAATAAAACGCCGAATAAACCCCTGTCCCCAATTGTTAAAGAATTCTTGAATTTTGTCTACAGTCGAGAAGGTCAACATGTGGTGATCAAAGATGGGTATTTCCCGTTAAGTGCAGATCTTATTGTGAAACAACGTGGAAATTTTGAATAGATGTGCTAGCAACCATGTGAGCCGCTTTCTCGTTGAATGACGAGGAAGTAGCTTTTTTTGTGATTCACCGAATTCGAATCGTTTCAATCCCATGAATACTTCCTCTCCTATTCCTACCTCTGGTGAAGAAATGTTATCAGCGTCGGGGCAATGGGCGACACGGAAAACTCGAACGGCGCATCGACGTCTGCGACACACCGTGGATCGCTCGGCTGGTATTGTTGTCTGGGTCGGTGGCATTGCCACTATTGTGAGTATTTTGGGGATTTTTTTGTATTTGATGTGGGAGGTCGTTCCATTGTTTCGGGCAACCAGTGGGAATATTTCGGCCGATGTGAAAATTCAAAGGAAAGCGGATTTCACGGCGGAAGCCACGGTCATTGGATTAGACGAATATCAAGAAGTCGCATTTGTCTTTTCGAGGGATTATTTGCAATTTTTCAAGATGCCTGAAGGGGCACCCCTTGCTCAGGTGGGAGAGACCTTCAATTTTTCAGATTCAGTACGATCTGCTGTATTAATTGGTCAAACTGGCAATCGAATAAGCGCGGCCACTCAGGAAGGCCTGGTGTTCCCCGTAACAGTTCATTTTCGATCAGAGTTTGAAGCTTCCACGCGGACTATTGTCCCAACTCACATGGTCGGTAACCCTATTCGGGTGATTCCTGAAGGGGGGGAATTGGTGCGCCATGCCCATGCAGAACAAGAGGAGCAACAGGTTATTGCTGCCCTGACATCGGTCGGTGGGTTGTGGTTAACCACAGTAGAAGCGCCAGGGGAATTTTCTCTCTCGGATGACGCCATTGTCACGCAGCAACAGTTGGAAATGCCTGACCAGGCGAAAATCACGCACCTAGTGTTGGATAGTTTTGGGAAACGCTTGGTGGCTGGGACAGAACAGGGCGAATTGTTGGAATGGTCGCTACGGGACGCCGAAGAAACGAACGTTCGACGGGTGGCCGTTGGTGAGCCTGGAGTTGCGGTGACAGCCTTGACCTATTTGAATGGTGAGCGAACACTCGTCGTGGGGACACAATCTGGGCAAGTGATGACTTGGGTTCCGATGGATGAAAGAAAGGCCCGATCAGTTCTTCCATTCCGAAAAGTGTTCACCTTCCAGGACCATGCTGGAGCCGTCCAAGGCATTTCGCCCTCTCAGCGGGATAAAGGTTTTTTGACGGCTGATAACCAAGGGCACGTCATTCTGCATCATGCCACGACTGGTCAGACGATTCTAGAATTTAACGAGATTTCAACTCAGACTAGGGCTCTTCGTTTTTCACCCAAGGCTAATGGTGGGGCGTGGTTGGGGATGGATGGACACCTACGGACGTTTTCTATCAACAATCCGCATCCAGAAATTACCTTTCAATCGTTATTTTTCCCGGTCATGTATGAAGGATATGAAGAGCCTGAACGTATTTGGCAATCCTCCAGTGGGTCTGATGATTTTGAACCAAAGTTTGGGATGATGCCGTTAATTTTTGGCACGTTGAAGGGAACCATTTACGCCATGATTCTGGCTATTCCTTTGGCTGTCATGGGTGCGGTCTATACTGCGATGTTCATGCATCCCCATCTTCGGTCTGTCGTGAAGCCCAGCATTGAGATTATGGCTGCTCTTCCCTCTGTGGTCTTAGGCTTTTTAGCGGGCCTGTGGTTCGCGCCATTATTAGAGAAGATTTTTCCCGCTGTGGTGGCGGGAATTCTTATCTTGCCGGTGATGATTGGGGTGATCTGTCTCCTCTGGCAGATTTTACCGCGCTCCTTTACAAAACTTGATAAGTATGGAATGGATGTATTGTTAATCATGGTGGCGGTGGTCGTCACAGTCGGCATGTGTCTTGCCTCCAATGCATGGATTGAGGCGGTCGTGTTTGGGGGGAATTATAAACAATGGCTCACGAATCATCTTGGGTTGGTCTATGATCAACGAAATGCGATTGTGATTAGTTTTGCGATGGGGTTCGCGGTCATCCCGATTATTTTCAGTATTGCGGAGGATTCCCTTTCTAATGTGCCCCGTCATCTGGTCGCGGGCTCTCTGGCACTAGGGGCGACCAAATGGCAAACCCTCACGCGTCTTGTCTTGATTTCTGCAAGTCCCGGAATTTTTTCCGCGCTCATGATTGGTTTTGGTCGTGCGGTCGGCGAAACCATGATTGTCCTGATGGCGACAGGTAATACGCCCATTGTTGATTGGAGTGTCTTTAATGGATTTCGAACCTTATCCGCGAATATTGCTGTGGAAATGCCAGAAGCGCCCCATGGCGGAACGCTGTATCGTGTGTTGTTTCTATCCGGCCTTATTCTTTTTGCGTTTACGTTTGGGATTAACACCATGGCGGAGTTGATTCGCCAACGTCTTCGGGAGAAGTATTCACAGTTTTAATAGTGAGTAGTGAAAAGTAAGGAGTAGGTTTCGTACGAAAGAAAAAGGAAAAGTGAGAAAAAATTCCCTAAAGAAATTTTTTGATTCAGGTTCGTTATTCATTTGGCTGTGTGGGGGGGCGCTGAGTGTGTCCTTACTCATGATCGGTGGACTGTTAGTGTTAATTATGATTAACGGAATGGGGTATTTTTGGCCAAAGGATTTGATTCAATTCACGCTGAAGGATGGCGATGTGGTGCTTGGGGAATGGGTGGCCACAGAAATTATTCCGGAATCAGAATCTCTCGACAAACCCAAAGGGCATGAACGGGTTCAACTGAAGGTGGGCAACCGTGATCTGTATGGGTTGGATTTTCGATGGGTGGACCGAGCGGATATTCTGAACGAACAGTATCCATTGGATGTGTTAGCGTTTGAGCGTCGAGAATGGGGGAACTTTTTTGGGCGGATCAAGCAAATTCAAAAGGGTGAATCCCTTCTGGCTTCTGGCCATGAACAGGCGCTGACGGTCTTGTCTTCCTTGTTGGAACAGACCAATGGGATTCAAGAAAAAATACATGACATTGAGCAGAATGAAATTGGAGAGTTGAATCATCGTCTTGAACAGGCTCGATTAGAGCTTCGCACGTTGGACCTAGACGGACAAGGGAGGCCAGAGGATCGGAAGGAGATTGAGGCGGCAATACATAATCTGGAAGCCTTGTTTGAGGTTCAAAACACGTCTCTCATCGTCTTATATGATGAACTCGAACAGTTTCGGGTAACGGTCATGGATGTAGCAGGAGCAGAGAAAACCATTCAATTGGGAACCTTAGTCAAGGTCTGGGCACCCAATAGTATGGGGGGCAGCGATAAACTCCTCATGTATGTGCAAAATTTCTGGGAGGTATTGAGTGAAGAGCCTCGGGAAGCCAATACGGAGGGAGGGATTTTCCCTGCTATCTTTGGAACGGTGTTGATGGTGGTGATCATGAGTATTGCAGTCGTGCCCTTTGGTGTGTTGGCCGCGATTTATTTGAAAGAATATGCGAGACAGGGCTTGTTGACACGGATGATTCGTATCGCGGTCAATAATCTGGCGGGAGTCCCCTCAATTGTCTTTGGTGTGTTTGGGTTGGGGTTTTTCGTCTATGTGGTTGGCGGAACGTTGGATCAATTATTCTTTGCCGAGGCCTTACCCAATCCGACCTTTGGGACGGGAGGTCTTCTGTGGGCCTCGTTAACCTTGGCGCTGATGACAGTGCCTGTCGTCATCGTGGCGACGGAAGAGGGATTATCTGCTGTTCCACGGGAATATCGCGAAGGGTCGTTAGGGCTTGGGGCGACTAAATTGGAAGCATTATGGCGTGTGGTGCTTCCTTGCGCGATGCCAGGAATCTTGACGGGGCTGATCTTAGCCGTCTCTCGTGCGACAGGCGAAGTTGCGCCGCTCATGCTCACGGGTGTCGTGAAATTAGCCCCGTCACTCCCGGTGGATGGATTCTTTCCGTTCCTTCATTTGGATCGAAAATTTATGCATTTGGGGTTTCATATTTATGATGTTGGATTTCAATCTCCCAATGTGGAAGCCGCCAAGCCCATGGTTTATGTGACCACGTTCATCCTGGTCTTCGTGGTTATTCTCTTGAATATGGCGGCCATTACCATGCGCACGCGTATGCGGAAGCGCTATGCTGGCTCTTCCGTCTAAATGAGGTACAATCATGCAGACAATTTCCCATCCGGTGATTCCTGGGAGCCCATTGGTTCAACAGAGGAAACCTCCTGTGTCGACTTTAGTCATGGAGAACACCACCAATAAGCAGAATCGAATGAAGGACGAACAGATGAAGCCCACCCTCAATCCCTTAGCTGGCAGTCATCCAAAAATTGTCATTGAGGGTATGAATTTTTTTTACGGGACGGTTCAAGCTCTGACTCAGGTCAATATGCAGATCCCGGCGAACAGGGTCACGGCGTTTATTGGGCCATCGGGTTGCGGGAAATCAACCTTGCTTCGTTGCCTGAATCGTTTGAATGATTTGGTGGATGGGACGCGAATCGAAGGGAAAATCCTGTTGGAAGGGCATGACATTTATGCCCCGGAGATCGATGTGACCGATCTTCGTACTCGTGTAGGGATGGTGTTTCAAAAAGTAAATCCTTTTCCAAAATCTATTTGGCAAAATGTGGCGTTTGGGCCACAACTGCAAAATGTGCGAAAGCGTGCGACGTTGGATGAGGTTGTGGAAACGAGTTTGAAGGGGGCAGGGCTTTGGGAAGAAGTGAAAGACCGTCTACATGCCAGTGCCTTGAGTCTTTCGGGTGGACAACAACAGCGACTTTGTATTGCCAGAGCCCTGGCGGTGAATCCTAATGTCCTGTTAATGGATGAACCCTGTTCGGCGCTTGACCCCATTTCGACCGGACGGATCGAAGAGCTGCTCCATACCCTCAAAGAACGATTGACCATTGTGATTGTGACTCATAACATGCAGCAAGCTGCACGCGTTTCTGATTTAACGGGGTTCTTTTTGTTAGGAGAGCTCATAGAATTTGATGATACGAAAACCATCTTTACCAACCCATCCGAGCGCAGAACAGAGGACTATATCACTGGTCGATTTGGTTGATCGTGTGGAAAGAGGAACCCGCCATGTCTAAGCAACGACGATTTGACGAAGAATTAGCCGAACTTAAGCAACAAATTTTACGAATGGGTTCCCTGGTGGAAGGCCAAATTCGGCAAGCGCTCAAAGCCTTGATTGATCGAGACGATACCTTGGCGAAAGAAGTGATCGAGAATGATCGTCAGGTGAATACCATGGATGTGGCAGTCGATGAGGCCTGTCTCGAACTGTTGGCCTTACAGCAACCTGCGGCACGCGATCTTCGCTTTATTACCACCGCGATGAAAATTTCTTCCGATTTGGAGCGTATGAGTGACCTAGCGGAAAATATTTGTGAACGGACCATTGAATTGAATGAAGAACCTCAATTGAAACCCTATATCGATATTCCCTTAATGGCAGATCATGCAATTAAAATGGTCGGAGAAGCCCTTGATGCCTTTGTTCGAGGAGATTCGGTCCTTGCCCGCAAAGTCCTTGAAGATGATGACAGGGTCGATGCATTAAATGAGCAAATTTTTCGTGAACTCTTGTCGTATATGATGGAAAACCCTCAGACGATCTCCCGTGCCATTCGCCTCTCCTTTATTTCAAAATACATTGAACGCATTGCCGATCATGCCACCAACGTGGCCGAATTAGTTGTGTATTTGGTGGAAGGCAAAATCATCCGCCATATGATTTCTCCTTGAGCCCTTCCGTTTTTCACTCGCGTGTCTTTTCCTATCGCCATATCCCGGATAAGATAGAAGACATAATCTACACTTTTCCCTGGATGCATAAATGAAAAAACCCGAATTGAAACAGAGCGCCTCAGGTCGAGGTGTGTGCGCCAGCATCACACCAGATACGTCGATGCATATGCTGTCGCAACAGGAAGTGGAGAAACTCTGTGATACGAGCCAAGGTGGTCTTCATGAACTGTTTAGAAGCAGTGCCTTGGCTGTTCTAACCAGTGGAAATGATACGGATGACACTAAAGCCTTTTTTGCCCGGTATGCCGATTTTGATATTGCTTTGGTGCAACGTGATCGAGGAGTGAAACTTGAACTCACCAACGCCCCGGCAAGGGCCTTTGTCGATGGGGTACTCATTCAAGGGATTAAAGAACATCTCTTTTCCGTGCTACGGGACATCATATATGTCCATAACGAAATTCAGCACAATGAAAAATTTGATCTCACGACCTCGAATGGGATTACCAACGCGGTGTTTCATATTTTACGGAATGCTGAAATTATGCAGGCTGTTGAGGATCCACATCTCGTCGTGTGTTGGGGCGGCCACTCCATTGGCGAGGTCGAGTATCGCTACACCAAAGAAGTGGGGCATCAACTGGGTTTACGCGGCATGGATATTTGTACGGGCTGTGGCCCAGGCGCCATGAAGGGCCCCATGAAAGGGGCCACGCTGGCACATGCCAAGCAACGCATTAAAAATGGGCGATATTTGGGCTTAACTGAACCGGGCATCATTACGGCAGAAGCGCCGAATCCCATTGTGAATGAACTCGTAATTTTGCCTGACATTGAAAAACGGCTGGAAGCCTTTGTTCGTGTCGGACATGGGTTTATTGTGTTTCCTGGCGGGGCGGGGACGTTGGAAGAAATTCTTTACTTGTTAGGCGTCCTTCTTCATCCAGACAATGAAAAAGTACCCTTTCCCCTTATTTTTATGGGGCCAACAGGGAGTGCCAACTATTTTGAAGCGATTGATGCTTTTATCAAGCAAACACTTGGGCGACAAGCCGCGCAACGGTACAAAATCATCATTGAAGATCCTCAACGAGGGGCCTCCGACATGGCGACAGGTATTCAACGCGTGCGAGAATTTCGCAAAGACACTCACGACGCTTTCTACTTTAACTGGCATCTCACGATCGATCATGAGTTTCAGCAACCGTTTGAGCCAACGCATGAGTCGATGGAGAAATTGGATCTCCATGCCGATCAACCGATCCATCTGTTGGCCGCGAATTTACGCCGGGCCTTTTCAGGTATTGTGGCAGGCCATGTCAAGCCCCAAGCGCTCAATGCTATTGAACAGTATGGCCCATTTAAAATTCACGGAGATTCTACCATCATGAAATTGATGGATGAACTTTTGCAATCTTTTGTCAAACAACACCGCATGAAAATTGATCAGAAAAACTTCCAGCCGTGCTATGAAATCATTTCCTAGCTGTCGTGCTTAGAGGCGGGTCAGTCGCCATCCCTTCTTTTTATCATCTTGCCCATTCCCGTCCAATCGTTCCACAAGACCTTCCCGGTGGAGGAACTTTAGAATCTCCCCACAGGTGTGATCTAATTCTACACATTCCATACTATGTAACCCCGCCCGACGAGCCACTTCCTCCTGGAGAACCCCGTTGCCTTCAGGCCCGGCGTCCGGATGGCTACGCAGGACTTCTAACACATGGGCCTTTAATTGTTTAATGAGATCGGAACCCCGTTGGTGAAGATTCATCGCACCTCCTCTCATCAGGTCGTTGGTTTCAGAAATCTATGTGTTAGCCATTGAACGTGTCTTGCTTGACGGCTTTGCGTTATCCACCCACATGAGTTTTGAGAATCTCAGAATCTTTGATGCGTGGATCTTCTGGAGCCAAATTTAAGGCCATGTTGAAATGATTCGTGGCCTCACCGTGGTTCCCGAGTTTATCCAAAGCAAGGGCAAGGTTGTATTGGCCTTCAGGAAGATCTGGATTCAGGGCTAAGGCTTGAGTGAAATGTTCTTTGGCAACATCCCAATGCTCTTGCTTGAAATGGGTGACCCCTTCATCATTTTCTTGAGCGCCAGCAGACCCTGCAGTGGCCAAAAGAGCCCCTCCTATTGTTGAGGGCTCTCCCACTGCCGGACCTTCGGTTGTGAGGGTCAGGGCACTTTCGGCCTTTGGCTCTGCAGGAGTTGACGCTCCATACTCCCCGGAATCACATCCACTCGATAGTAACCCGATCAGAAACAGTACTCCGAGACCTAACGATTGTGCGTTCATCATATTCTCCTCGATTGAAGGGTGTGCCGTATGAAGAAGTAGAAAGACAGACATGTTTTCTGAATAAGAATAGGCATGAGAGAAAATGTCTCTGCGAAAGGGGGAAGATCCTCTAAAGCAACACGGGCCCTCTTTCATATGAAAGAGGGCCCGCACTCAACCGGCACGTCAGGTGCCGGACATTCCCATTTTTCTGTTAACCCGCTGGCTGCGGAACTGCCTCTTCGAAAAGTTCTTTGAAGAATCCGTTGCCGTAGAGTCGATTCTTGTGGGTGGTTTCCTATGTGATAGTGTTTCCTTTTGTCTAAATGATCTTCTTATCTGACTGTGTGCTCCACCCGTTTCTTGCTCTCATTGGATGTCTTTGGAACGCATTGTGGTCTCATGGACCTTTTGCATGCCTAGGGCATGGACGATGTTTCAAGGAGACATCCGTCTCAGCAACTGTTCTTCACCCGCCTAGACGAGAAGTTCCTGCTGGCGCTCGCCACGGGCCTCACGTTTTTGGTGGACTGAGGTCGTTCATACGTTACCTCCTCTTGTTTGAATCTGGGACTAAACACTCTGGTGTATTGAAGAAGTCCCAGGACAGTACATTCGCTTCAATTAAAATGGTATGCCTCTACATGGAAGATGTCAATTGATTTGTATCTGGAGGAACTCACGGTGGTGTCGCTGAATGGCATTGTACCCTTGGAGGCCGAGATCTGGTGCGATTTATGCTATCGCTATTTTCATACTTATGATCCAGGAATGTGTTCCGTCACTTATGCCAGACCTCTACACCCTTTAAGTTGGTGGTTTCTTGTGTGTTTTCAAATTACAGCAACATCTTCCAGGCCTAATACCTCAGTTTGAAAAGTTTCGGAAGTTTGGGGAAAACCGGGAGAGGCCACCCTGCATAGTGCTTTTGTTCCCCTGTGAGTCTCAAGAGGTAGGAGCAAATCCCCGACGAAGGGTATTTTCTGTGATGATCTTTTCCACCATGAATTGTTCCAGGTATCCATGTCCACCAGCTTTCTTGCCCATTCCAGAGAGCCGATGCCCACCAAAAGGTTGTCGTCCCACCAATGACCCAGTAATGGGTCGATTGATATAGAGATTTCCAACATCAAATTCATCGCGAGCCAGCTGAAGATTGGCTGGGCTGCGGGAATAGATTCCTCCTGTCAGAGCAAATGATGAATCATTGGCGAGAGTGAGGGCTTCATGGATCGTTGGGACTTGGAACACCACCATGACTGGACCAAAAATTTCTTCTTGAACAACCGGGTGAGAGGGTAGCAGATCTGTCAGAATGACTGGTCCTTGGAAATAGCCTGGCCCCATCATTTCGCGATCCAATATGCAGCTCCCATCTTTTTTACCGAGTTCCACATAATGCCGAACCCTCTCAAGCGAACGATCATCAATGAGAGGCCCCATACGGTTCTTTGCATGGATCGGGGAACTGACAGGAATGCTTGAGGCGGCCTGCTTCAAACGTTCAAGGAATAGGGGGTAGACGCTCTCCACGACAATGACGCGAGAGCAGGCTGAACATTTTTGGCCTTGATAGCCCGTGGCACTCTCTAATACTCCGGTCACGGCTTCATCCAAATCGGCGGTCTCATCCACAATGATCGCATTCTTCCCGCCCATTTCCGCAATGACATGTTTGATATGTTGTTGCCCTGGTGACACCTGGCTGGCTTCTCGGATGATGTTCAGTCCCACAGTTTGGGATCCAGTAAAGGCGATCACGTGGATAGAGGGATGTTGAACCAACACTTTCCCAAGGTCCGTTCCCCCGGGAAGAAAATGCAATATCCCTTCAGAGAGGCCAGCCTCTATGAACAGGCGGTACAGGTGATACCCCATCATTGGCGCACGTTCCGAGGGTTTAAATAGCACGATATTTCCACTGACTAAGGCTGCGGACACGAGTCCTGTTGGGATGGCCAAGGAAAAATTCCAAGGAGGGAGCACAAGAGCCAGTCCTCGGGGAAGATACACTCGGTGATTGAGCTCACCAGGTTCAGTTCCAAGTCGTTGAAGTTGGCCAAGATGACTCATTTCTCGACCATAAAATTCGAGAAAGTCTATGGCTTCGGCCACGTCCGCATCGGCCTCACGCCATGGTTTGCCTGTCTCCAAAATTTCCCATGCGGTCAACTCTGCCCGTTGGTTGCGCATGAGGGTGGCTGTACGAAATAACAAGTCCGTGCGAGTTTGGGCTGGAACCCGACGCCATGTTGCCATGTGTTCTTGGGCATCTTGAATAAGAGGCCCGAGGTCGGCAGGCGATACCGTCGGAAATGTGGCGATTACCTGATCTGGTTGACTGGGGTTGATGGACACCAATGTCGGGCCATGGCACGGGACGTTTTTGTGAACAGGATAGGAAATGGTTTGTCCCAGAAGTGGCATGATCTGATCCAGTGCCTGGGTTATGGTTTGGTTTCTGTCCTCACAAGCAAAATCCGTATGCGGTTCGTTAGAAAAGCGTTTTTGGTTAGCTGGTATGGTTGAGGACAATTCAGTATCAACCCATGAGATTTCGGATTCCTCGTGGTCCATTGGAGTCGGGAAAACCAGAGCCTCAGCTTGAGATGCGGACGTTTCATATTGACCGTGGATGACACTTTCATTCGCCGTATTTTCCAATAACCGGCGCACCAAATACGACATGCCGGGAATGAGCTCTCCAATCGGGGTGTAAACTCTAAAACGGAATCCTTGTTCGACGACCGACTCTCGCAACGGTTCAGCCATCCCATACAACATTTGATATTCACACGTT
>JAJDBR010000072.1 GCA_029261275.1 Nitrospirales bacterium | reverse complement strand
GATTTGAATGGCGCCCTCTTTCGCGAGTTGCTCAATGCCTTTATCAAAGGATTTTCGCATGGTGGTATCATGAGGTCGCACACGCGCAAAGACTTCCGGCTGAAATTGAGGAAGAGGTTTGTAGTTAAAACCATCGGTTAGCGAAATCGTATCCCCAATCTGAAAAGCACCGGTATTGATAATACCGATGACATCACCAGGGTAGGCGACATCCACGGTATTCCGCTCTTTGGCCACCATGCTGTGGGGACGGGACAATCTCACGTCGCTTTTTGTTCGATGATGCTTGACCACCATATCCCGATCAAATTTACCCGAACAGACGCGCATAAACGCCGTACTATCTCGATGGCGCGGGTTCATATTAGCCTGTAACTTAAACACATAGGCACTAAATGGCACTTCGGCTGGATCAATAGACCGCTCCTCGCCATCAGGTAAATCCGCGACTCGGGCATGGGGATGAGGAGCCATATCGACGAATGCATCGAAAAATGTTTCCACACCAAAATTCGTCAGGGCTGATCCAAAAAAAACTGGAGTCACTTTTCCATTTTGAAACTCGTCTCTTGAAAAGGGATTGCCCGCTATTTCTAGGAGTTCTAAGTCATGCTCTAACTCTTCCCATACATACGCCGACACCCGACTCTTTAACGAAGGATCATCCAAGGACAATTGGAGTAACTCTGGTTTCGCGGCACCAGCCTTCGCGGTCTTGGTATAGAGCAACACCTGGCGCGATTCTCGATTCACCACACCTATAAACTCTCGCCCAGACCCAATTGGCCAATTAATCGGACTCGCGTGAATGCCTAAAATATCCTCAACCTCAGTCATGAGGTCCAACGGTGGCCTACCCGGAAGATCCATTTTATTAATAAACGTCAGCACGGGAATTTGACGAAGTCGGCAGACTTCAAAGAGTTTTCGGGTTTGGGTTTCCACACCTTTGGCCGCATCTATAACCATGATGGCGCTATCCGCTGCAGTCAGAGTGCGATAGGTATCCTCACAAAAATCTTGGTGGCCAGGGGTATCTAATACGTTGATCACCGCCTGTTTATAGGGGAACTGCATGGCGGAGGCGGTAATGGAGATTCCCCGCTCTTGCTCCATTTCCATCCAATCCGACGTAGCTAATTTTCCATTTTTTCTGGCACCAACCATTCCCGCCGTTCGGACCATCCCCGAATACAACAAGAGTTTTTCGGTTAAAGTTGTCTTGCCGGCATCCGGATGACTGATTATGGCAAAGGTTCGCCGCTTACTGGCCGCGTTACGAATTTCTTGTTTGAGTTGGGGTGTTGTCATAGTATTTGGGAAACGAACGAGGTGCTACAGGTCTTGCAAGCGCCCCTGCGACCGAGCGAGGCTAATCCGAGCAGCATTAAAAGTAAAGAGCGATTCAATCACATTATCTCGAGCTTGGGCCACAGAGGTTTGTGCATTGGTGACTTCGATATTCGTGGCAACACCAACGGCAAACCGTTCGCGCGCTAATTCCAATTCAGTCAAGGAAAGCTTGAGCCCTTCTTCGGCAACGGTAACCTGTTTTTCAGCTGAATGGAGCGTCAGCAGAGCATCTCGCACTTCCAGCGTGACTTGGTAACGAATATCTTGCGTGGCAATCGCTTCCTGCCTCACCAAACTTCGACTTTCTGAAATACGGCCTTCCCGTTGTCCACCATCAAAAATGGGAACGGTCATCAAAACTTGTACATTATCTGTCGTGAGCATGTCGGGAATTTGATTGCCGATCAACCCCACATCACCCGAGGCTTGAATGGAAGGCACACGTTCGCTTTGGACGGAACTCAGGGTGAGCGATGCTAGCCGTTCCCGTTGTTTTTGAACTTTCAATTCTGTTCGATTTTCCTTGGCGACCGCCAAAGCCTCTGCCATCGTCTGCTTCGGAACTACGCTCATCGCCATTTCATCGATGAGTACCATTTGTACATCAAAAGACAGACCAATGGCTCGGATCAGATTGAGTTTGCTCCGATCCCGTTCGTTCTCCGCCACCAACAATCGCTGACGCTCATTTTCCAATTGAACCTTGGCGCGAGTGACATCTAAACTTGTTGCCATTCCTGCAGCCTTCCGTTCGGTCGCTAGCCGCAACAACTCTTGGTTCAAAGTCACATCAGCTTTTCGTGCATCCACAGCAGCCTTAGCTCGAAGCGTTTCCAGGTAGACCAACCCGACTGTGGCCATGGTATCCCGCTTCGTGACTTCGGCATCCAGGGAAGCCACATCGACACCAGATTTAGCCGCTCGCCATTTTTGGATGAGGCTGAGACTAAACACATTTTGGGTCAACCCAGCCCGTGCCTCATAGAAATCGCGTGGGTCCGTCACCGTCGGACTCCCACCAAATGATCCAGTAAAAAACCGCCGTCGTGCACCACTTAACCGTCCAGAAAGATTCGGTAATAGCGCCCCTAATTGGGTGTTGGCCACCTCTTGTGCTTGGATGATGCGCTCTTGAAATAACCGGACGGTTGGGTTTTGGCCCACGGCAGCATCCATGGCATCCCGCAAACTTAACTTCAACACCGGTACATTAGGTTGCAAGGAGGGTGGTTGATCGGTCGCAGTATACCCTGTCTGTCCCAAACCACACAGAAGAACCGTCAAACTCAATCGCAATACCCATGTTGAGATACTCAACCCTGGACCCTGTCTTCTTGTTGTCTGAATCATAAGGTGTGCATTCTTATCTTCATCGTTATTCATTTACACTTCTTTCATGCGAGCCGACACAGCAGACCTGGACATCATGACGCGCATTCCTGCTTTCTTCACATCCATGAAGAAACTAAATAGGGCCGGAACCAAAATCAGAGTGAAAATCGTCGAAGTCACCAGGCCGCCCAACACAATGCTACCGATACCCCGGTACAATTCCGACCCCGCTCCCGATGACACTACCAGAGGCAAAAGACCAAAGGTCGTGGTCAACATACTCATCATAATGGGACGGAAACGCGTTCGAACCGATTCGGCGATGGCTTCAATGGGATCGTCAGTCGACCATGTGCTGGTGGATGAAGAATGGTCCATCCCTTCACGGAGCTTGAGATTGAGGAAATTCAAGGCCTGATGGACAACGAGAATGGCATTATTCACCACGACACCCAAGAGAATAATAAATCCCAACATCGTGAGGACATCCATTGGTTGATAGGCCACGAACTGGTTCACTAACGCCAAACCCAACAAGCCGCCAGCTGCCGCCAATGGCACACTAGTAATAATGACTAACGGGTAAAGGAAACTTTCAAATAATGCTGCGATTAACAAGTAGGTGATTAACAGCGCCAACAGCAAATTCCATTTTAAAGCTTCATAAGTCTGCGTCAAATCATCCGCAGTTCCCGACAATCTGATATTGTACAATTCCCCTAACGATCCCTCTTGCTTTAGAGGGCCAATAACCTGAATTTGTAACAAGGCCATGGCCGCTTCGATGGGCATCTCAGAGGGCGGAATGACTGAAATGACAATCGCTCGCTCCCGTTCAATGTGGTTAATCTGTTCCGGACCGGGAACAAGCTTCACATTCGCAATCGCACCCACGGTGGTCAATCGTCCTCCAGGAGTATGGATGGGAATCTTGGCAATATCTTGAGTCCGGGTGGCATAACGATCTTCCCCACGAACCGTCAAATCAATCTCATCTCCCTCATATTTGTAGTCACTCGCCTTTGCCCCATCCACTAACGCATCAATCGTAAAACCCAGTTCTTGATTGGTGAGTTGCAGGTCCGCCGCGCGATCACGTCGTAATTTCACATGGAGTTCTGGCGTTCCTAAATCTAAACTGGGCTTAGGTCGGACTTGAGCACCCGGGATCAATCCCTTCACCTGTTGGAAAATTTTTCCACCTAACCCCACCAGGACATTCAAATCCGGCCCTGTTATTTCCATATCAATATTCCTGCCTTCGCCCAATCCTCGCTGGAACAGACTGCGTTGCGTAATGATACTGATGACTCCAGGTAAGTCGGCCGTGGCTCGTCGCATCAGTGGAATCAGCTCTTTGGCTCGCCCATCCTCGTTAGTCCGCGCACCCATAAACACCATTCGCCCACGTGCCACATAAAAAAAGTTCCTGATACTGGGTCCGTCCAATTCCATTTCTTCAGAAGAACCAGGCTTGGCCGACCAATACGGGCTCAGGACTGACTCAATCTTGTGTCCCATTTTGACAAAGGTTTCCATGTTATAGCCTGGAGGAGGCAACAAAATGCCAATGACAAGATTTCGATTGCCAGTGGGTAAATATTCGGCTTGTGGCACCAACATCCATGCGAGCACACAGGATAATCCGATAAGGCCGACAATCGTCAGGAGACGACGCGTCGGATTCGCACAGATGGTCGATACGAGGCTACTGACGCGATCAGCCAGGGTATGGGTGTGAGAAACGATCTCATCTGTGGGAAAAGCTTGCTCATCAAATTCAGTGCCAACGGTCTCTTGATTCATGAATTCTGCATGTTGTTTTTTTCGGGTCGTCAGTATCCTTGCGGACAAGCTGGGAATCACCGTAATAGAGACCACTAGACTGAGTCCTACGCCAGCGCTAATCGCGATGGCAATATCTCGAAAAAGCTGTCCAGATTGCTGTTCAATAAACACAATGGGAATGAAGACCGCAATGGTGGTCAGAGTACTGGCTAGCACTGCACCCCACACTTCGGCTGTCCCATCATAGGCCGCTTGAGCAAGAGACTTGCCCGTTTCGCGATGACGATAAATATTTTCCAACACTACGATGGAGTTATCAACCAACATACCCGCCGCAAAAGTCATCCCCGCTAAACTAATGACATTTAAATTTCGTTCTAATAGCCAGAGCGCAATAAACGTCCCCATGATACTAATGGGAATGGCCAATCCGATCACCAAGGTTGTACTGCCGGTCCGTAAAAACAGATAGAGCACTATGATGGCTAACAAACTCCCCACGACCAAATTTTGTTGAACCAACGACAATGAACTATAGATGTAATCCGTCTCATCATAGACTTGATACAACTTAAAGCCTCGTGGATTCAGCCGCCCTTCATTAAGTTCGCGCACGGCTTCTCGCAACCCTTCCATAATCTCCAGAACATTAGCTCCAGATTGCCGTACCGCATTCACCGCAATACAAGGTCTGCCACTTTGCCGAACGACATTCGTGGGATCCTTGTAGTCCAGCTTGACTGAAGCAACATCACGGACATAGACAGGCGCACCATTTCGACGCGCAATAATCACCGATTCGATATCGCCCGGGGTTTTGTATTCACCCACGGTCCGTACGACATAGGATCGTTTGCCTTCATCAAAATCCCCACCGCTAAAATCTCGATTTTCTTGATCAAGCGCCCGGGCCAAATTGAGCCAGGTGAGCGAACGTGCGGCCAGCTTGGCAGGATCCACCAGCACTTGCATTTCCCGCTCGCGTCCACCGTATACGTTCGACGCCGCCACACCGGAGATTCGTTCGAACCGAGCTTTAATCACATCCTCCGCGTAATCGTACATCGTATCAATCGCCACAGGATTATTTTCTAACGCCTCGAAAATAAACCACCCAATAGCCGACCCTGCGGAATCGGCGCTACTCAGGACCGGTTCATCCGTTTCGTCAGGATATTCTTTCACCTGATTCAGGCGATTGGAAACAAGAAGGAGAGAAGCATCTGTGTCAGTTCCAGCCGGAAACCGCAAGACGATTTTCCCACTACCAAAAGAACTTTCAGAAAACATACGCTCCAGGCCTTGCACACCCTTCAACTGCTCTTCTTGTTCATCGATGACTTCTCGCTCAATTTCGTGTGAGCTGGCTCCATGCCATCTAGTATTAACGGTAATTTCCTCTTTCGTCACATCAGGCGTCAGTTGAATGGGCAAACGCAGCAAAGACACCACGCCGAACAACACAACAAATAACACGCCAACCGTCGTCGTCACCGGATAACGGATCGCCGATTGAATCACATTCATGCGGGTGATTCCTCTTCAAGCACGCGCACGGGCTGTCCAGGAAATAGTCGCTCATTCCCTTCAACGACCACGATCATTCCCGGCTCTAGTGACCCACTCACTTCGACTTCACTATTGACATGATTGATCCCGACAACGGGTACTTGTGCCACCTTTCCATCATTCATCACAAAGACAAACTCAGTCCCACCACGAAGAACGAGAGCATCCTTGGGTATTACCAGCGCTTGGTAGGGAGCTCCCACCTGAAGGATGACACGGGACACTAATCCACTTTTAATTCTGAGACCGGCATTCGGTAATTCCACTTTAATGGGAAAGGTTCGAGAATTCCTGTCGGCCTGGGACACCACAGAAAACACGGTACCTTTCACCTCGAACCCTCGGAGTCCATCAAAGGTTGCTGTGACCGACGCCCCGACTTTGATCTCGCCAACATAGCGTTCCGGCAGCGGCACTTCGACTTTCACTCGCGACAAATCAACTAATTCGACAATCGGCCCCCCTGCCTGAATCCATTGGCCGACTTCCGTGAATTCTTTCGTCACCCACCCATCGAATGGGGCAACAACACGCGTTTTCCTTAATCGGTCTCGCACTTGAAGAAGTGCTGACTCCAACTGAGCCAACCGTAGTGCCAATGCCGCTTCCTGCGTGACCGCATCGTCATATTCCTTTTGTGTGACCAATTGCTTGGAGAACAAGGTCTTAATCCGTTCGAGATCTTTTTTCGCTTGTTGATACCGGGCCTCAGATTCGCGATGAGTCGCCTCGGCTGCATTTAACTGGATAGTTAACGTATCCGTTCGTAATTGAGCTAAGACTTGACCGCGCTTGACCACCATCCCATCTTCCACCGGAAACTTCTCCACCAATGCGGCAAGTTCTCCCGCCACGACACTCCGGCGCCAAGGCTCCACGGTGCCTACCAGCTCAACAGTTTGTTGCACCGTGCGATTGACCACCTCTGCCACACGAACAGGAGTCGGCGGACGCCCTTTCGGTGGTTGCGCCGCTTGTTGTTCGTTGCATCCCTGCACAGGAAGGGCGACAATAAGGAGAGCAAGCAGAAGCCAGCAACTGTATAGACGAATAGTCATCAGATTTTCAGAATTACTTGTTTTCAATCGTCGTTCCAATGCCACCAAGAAACAACTCGCTCAACCATTCTCCTTTATCAACCAGCGACTCTTTTGGTCCAGCCTGTAAAATCCACACATAAATCGTAGAATTTAACATCCCATGAAGGGCCAAAGAGGTATCTTTCGGATTCACTTGACGAAACTCTTTTGCCTTGATCCCTTCCTTAATGAGATTGGCAACCAGATCTATTTGAGCTAAATATTTTTTCCACACACGATCGCCAAACGCGCTTTTGACGGTCCATTCAAACCCACTCCATTCGGAGACATAAATCCGGAAAAAGTTTCGATTTTGATCCGCAAACGCCAATTTCACTCGGATCACCTCACGAAGCTTCTCAGGAGCGGTTGACCCACTCTTGGTGGCATCCTTCAGAAGGCTCAGTAGTTCCTCAACCTTCGCCTCAACCAAGGAGATATAGATTTCTTCTTTACTCTTAAAGAAACGATACACGGTGCCCATCGCAAATTGAGCCGATTCCGCGATTTCCGCCATGCTGGTTTTAAAAAACCCGTTTTGCGAAAACATGCGCTCAGCGGCAAGAAGGATTTCCTCCTTCCTAGCCTCGTATTCGCGCTGCTTTCGTTGAGACCGTTGATCCACGAATTCCTCCACGTATCAATCTCACCCGCGAGTGAATAAACATTCTAATACGTGAATGACTATTCGACAAGATGGAATCTCCATTCATTTTCCCCATCATGAACCTGATCGGTCGGCAGAGGCAAGTACCTGAGAAGAGGACTACTGAATAGCCCCGTCGAGCTGACCCCTTGCATGGGTACAAGAGATAAGGAAGTGGCGAATACCGATTGTGTATTTCTAGAAGACCTACTCGTACATTCCCAACAAAGGAAGTTTAACCAACTAAAGCCCCTTGAGGCTGCGGCCCTCCAGAGACCCCACCTGATACGATAAAAGCCATGACCTCCGAACTTTCCGCATCCAGCGACCGCACCTGATCCTTGGGAAACACAAGGAGATGACCCGCAAAGTTATAAGACTGTGGGAAATAGACCGCTACGTGGCCGAGCAATCCCAAAAATTCCAAATCAGTTCGAGTGACAAACCCCACGGCTTCCCCATGCCCTCCCGGCGAAAGAGAGACTAAGACCGGCTGATCAAAGCGTCGTTTTTCCCCCATGAACGCCTCAATTAAATCTTTGATCGATGTGTAGAGCAATTTGACAAATGGG
>JAJDBR010000071.1 GCA_029261275.1 Nitrospirales bacterium | reverse complement strand
TGTCTTGTGGGAATGCCATTAGTTGGCTGGGCGCAAGAGTCGCCGTTGACGATGACGCTTCAAGAAAGTCCTACCCCAGGGACCTTGTTAGATGTGCATTTTCAAGATGCCCAACATGGTTGGGTGGTGGGTGCGGGTGGCACGATGTTGCAGACGACAGATGGTGGAGCGACCTGGAAAAAATCTCCACGTCGAACGAACATGTTATTGACGGATGTCACCTTTGCCGATGCCCAGCATGGCTGGATTCTCGGACAAAACGGCACGGTTTTCCACACGAACGATGCCGGTGCCAAATGGGCGCCTCAAGTCAGTGGGACGAATAGTATGCTGTATGGGTCGTATTTCCTGACGTCACAGCATGGATGGATTGTTGGCGCGCGCGGGGTGATCTTGGTGACGAAGGATGGCGGGGAAACCTGGGATGATCAAGTCAGTGGGCTCACCGCCGATTTATTTGGGGTGTACTTTTTGGATGAGAAGCAAGGCTGGGTGGTTGGCGCCCTTGGCACAATTTTGGTCACCAGTGATGGTGGGGCCTCTTGGACTGCACAGTCCACGAATAGCCCAGCAACGTTCTTTGATATTACGTTTACGGATGCGGTCTCAGGCTGGGCGGTGGGGACCCAAGGAACGATTTTTCAAACCTTGAATGCTGGCAAAGATTGGGTCGATCGGCCCCGCGCGTGTGGGAGCCCCTGTCTCAAGCCTGCAGACTTGGTGAATATCCAATTCCGTACTCAATTGAGTGGCCGTATCATTGGTGAGCGTGGAACGATTCTCATGACCGAAGATGCTGGGTTTACTTGGGAAGAAGTTGAAACGTTGAACACTGAAACGCTCTATGGTCTCTCCCTTCCTGATGCTACTCAGGGGTTTGCGGTTGGTGACCATGGTACCATCTTGCATTTTACCCCCACACCATCTGAGCCTTCCGGTTCGTAGTTGTTTTCTTTTTCAGGGCAATCATCCGACTATGTATTGAAGCGAGCTTTTAAAATGGCCAGCGCCGCGAAGCTGGCTGTTTCTGCCCGTAGAATCTCTTTTCCGAACGACGCGAACGCCCAATTTTTTGATTGTGCGGCTTTCAATTCTTTCGGTGCCCATCCTCCTTCCGGCCCAATGATGACAGTGACTCTTGATTCTGGTTTCTCTGTGGAACAGTGAATCGTTAAGAGAGATGCCCCTTCTTCTCGCTCGGCCATCACTATGGGGTGGTCTTGTCTGTGGGCTTCCAGAAACTGCTGAAATGTTTGCACGGGTAAAATGGTTGGCAAGGTCCAGCGTTCACTTTGTTGGGCCGCTTCTAAGGCAATTCGATGCCATCTTGCCTGATGAGTGTCTGCTTGTTTTCCTGTTAGTTTGAGGATGACTCGATCGGTGATGAGGGGAGCAATAGTGGATACACCGAGTTCCGTGGCTTTTTGAACGACCCATCCCATTTTCTCTCCCTTGAGAAGCGCTTGTGCCAGAACCAGGGGCGGGCAAGTCGATCGGGGAGGGGCGTCAACCCGCTGGATTGTGACTTGTAATTGGTGTTTGGTGATCTGAGTGACAATTGTTTGATAGCGGCGTTCTTGGTCGTCATTGAAGATCAGAACATCGCCCGGTTTTGCGCGTAAGCTTTTTGCGATATGGCTCCGGAGAGGCTCAACGACTGTGATTACTCCATCCACCACATCATGGGATTGGATGAAGAAAACAGGCATCTGAGTGGGAACGTTGTAAAGACGAAATCGAAACGGGTGATTTAGTCGAACAGATTTTTGACTTTGTCGAAGAGGCCTTCCCCTTCATTATCCGCGTCCAGGCCACTTTCTTCCGCAAAGGCATTCAAGAGTTCTCGTTGTTTTAGGGTCAGTTTGGTGGGAATATCAATTTTGATTCGAATCAACTGGTCGCCACGAGTTTGAGCCTTGAGGCTTGGTGCCCCAAGGCCTTTTAACCGAAGAATTTGGTCGTGTTGTGTGCCTTCTGGAATTTTGACCATGGTGTTGCCGTTTAGGGTTGGCACATCAACCTTGCCTCCCAGGATAGCTGTCACGAAATGTAGGCGGCGGTCATAGAGGATGTCTTGGCCTTTTCGCACGAAATGTGGATGGGCTTTCACACTTAATGCGACATAGAGATCTCCTGGTGGACCTCCATTCGCCCCATGTTCGCCTTCATGGGAAAGTCGTAGGCGCATGCCGGTTTCGACACCTGCTGGAATGGTGACCGAAAGCATGCGTTCCTTGTGGACACGTTGTTGCCCACGGCAGCTTTTACACGGATCGGCAATAATTTTCCCGGAACCTTGGCATTGCCCACAAGTTCGGTTGATGGTGAAGAAGCCTTGTTGGAGGCGAATTTGACCGGCCCCTCGACAGGCTGAGCAAGCTTTGACGGATTGCTCTGATTTGGCTCCGGTTCCTTGACAGGTATCGCAAATTTCCCAACGAGGAATTTTAAGTTTAGCTTCTTTCCCACTAATAGCTTCTTCGAAAGAAATTTCTAAATTATATTGAAGGTCATTTCCCTGTTCCGCGCGGCTTCGCCCTCGGCCACCACCAAAGAAGTCTTCAAAGATATCCCCAAATACATCCCCAAATCCGCCGCCGCCAAATCCTTGCCCCCCGCCGCCTTGTCCGGCCGCGGCATGTCCGAACATGTCGTATTTTTGTCGACGCTCAGCATCACTGAGAACTTCATAGGCTTCTCCAGCTTCTTTGAATTTTTCCTCCGCGGCTTTTTTCTTATCAGGTTCTGAATGAAGATCAGGATGGTGTTGTCGGGCGAGTTTGCGGAAGGCTTTCTTTACTTCATCTTCGGAAGCATTTCGCTCCACTCCCAGCACGTCATAATAGTCTCGTTTCCCTGTTTGTGCCATTAAGCCTGCCTAACAGGGACGTGCTGAGAATGGATCGAATAGAAAATGTGGTTCACCATAAAGGGGTTTTATTAACCTTTTCCTTTATCAACTTCTTCGAATTCAGCATCAACAACCTTTTCCTCACCACTTGCAGAGGTTTCACCTGAACCCGAGTCGGATGGGCCTGCTTCACCGTCTGGGCCTGGGCCTGCTGATTCGGCAGCATCCGCCGAGGCCTTTTTGTACATTTCTTCGGCTAGTTTATGTGAAGCCGTAGTGAGACTTTGCATGGCGGTTTTTACAGCTTCGATATCTTCTTCTTCAAGAGATTTTTTTACGCCATCAATAGCGGTCGTAATATTGGTCTTTTCTTCTTCATCAATTTTATCACCATGTTCGCTCAAATTCTTTTCGGTGCTGTATATCAGTGTATCAGCTTGATTTTTTAGCTCAACAAGCTCACGTTTCTTTTTGTCTTCTTCGGTATGCGCTTCTGCATCCTTAACCAGGCGCTCGACCTCTTCTTTGCTCAACCCGCTGGAGGCCGTAATTTTGATCGACTGTTCCTTTTGTGTAGCCATATCTTTAGCCGACACATGCACAATTCCGTTCGCGTCAATATCAAACGTGACTTCAATTTGAGGCATGCCTCGTGGAGCAGGAGGAAGCCCGACTAGGTCGAATTGGCCTAATAATTTATTGTCATTGGCCATTTCCCGTTCCCCTTGAAAGACTCTGATCGTCACGGCCGTTTGGTTGTCCGCCGCTGTCGAAAAAATCTGGCTCTTTTTTGTAGGAATCGTTGTGTTCCGTTCTATGAGTCGGGTGAAGACTCCTCCTAATGTTTCAATACCCAAGGAAAGCGGCGTGACATCCAATAACAACACGTCTTTCACGTCACCTTTGAGTACTCCTCCTTGAATGCCTGCTCCGATAGCCACGACTTCGTCCGGGTTGACACCCCGATGAGGTTCTTTCCCAAAAAATTGCTTCACGCGTTCAATCACTTTGGGCATACGCGTCATCCCGCCAACCAGGACGATTTCACTAATATCGCCAGTGGTCATTTCTGCATCGGCCAAGGCCTTTTTGCAGGGGCTGATTGACCGTTCAATCAAGTCGTCAACTAATTGCTCGAACTTGGATCGGGTGAGTTTGAGCACTAAATGTTTGGGCCCACTCGCGTCTGCCGTGATGAACGGCAAATTTATTTCCGTTTCCTGAGAACTGGATAATTCAATTTTGGCACGTTCAGCAGCTTCTTTGAGCCGTTGAAGGGCCATTCTGTCGTTACGGAGATCAATGCCTTGGTCTTTTTTGAATTCATCAACGAGCCAATCAATGACACGTAGATCGAAATCGTCACCACCTAGGAATGTGTCTCCGTTCGTGGCTTTGACTTCAAAGACCCCTTCGCCGATTTCGAGAATGGATACATCAAATGTTCCTCCCCCTAAATCGTAAACGGCAATCCGTTCGTCTTTTTTCTTGTCGAGACCATAGGCCAATGAGGCTGCGGTGGGTTCGTTAATGATACGCAGGACATTAAGGCCGGCGATCTGTCCGGCGTCTTTTGTGGCTTGTCGCTGGCTATCGTCAAAGTAGGCTGGAACGGTGATGACGGCATCGGTGACTGTTTCACCTAAATAATCTTCCGCAGTTTGTTTCATTTTTTGAAGAATCATGGCGGAGACTTCGGCGGGGCTATAGCTTTTGCCTCGGATTTGCACATTCGCATCGCCATTGTTGCCTTCGACAATCTTATAGGGAAGATGTTTCGTGGCTTCTTGTACTTCACGAGAAGAGATTTTTCTCCCCATCAGTCGTTTGACCGAAAAGATGGTATTCTCGGGGTTGGTGATGGCTTGCCGTTTTGCAATTTGACCAATCAATCGTTCGTCTTTGTCGGTAATGGCCACCACAGACGGGGTGGTTCGTGCACCTTCTGAATTGGCAATGACGTTGGGCTCTCCTCCGCTCATCACCGAGACACAAGAATTTGTGGTTCCTAAATCAATTCCGATAATTTTGCTCATGTGTGTATTCCTCCCTCTTCGCCAGCGTCTTGTGCAGATGTTGGTTCTGTTTGATCAGATTTTTCTTTTGCCACGGTGACCATCGCCGGTCGTAAAATACGGTCGTGTAAAAAATATCCTTTTTGAAATTCTTCAACAACCGTATTTGGTTCGGCGGTATCAGACTCTACTTGGGCCACCGCTTGATGAATGTTGGGATCAAAAACGCCTCCTGTGCTCGATACTTGGCGTACGCCTAATTTCCCGACGGTTTCGAGAATGTGTTTATGAGTCAGCTCCACCCCTTCCAATAAAGGCCCGGTTGTTCCGGCATCTTTTCCGCTTTGGATGGCTCGCTCTAGATTATCGATAGTGGCAAGCAGGTTTTTTAAGAGCGATTCATTGGCATAGCGAATGGAATCGCTTTGGTCTCGTTGCGCGCGTCGTTTGTAATTTTCAAATTCAGCTGCAAGGCGCATGTATTTATCTTGGTAAATCTGAAGTTCTTCTTGCGCCTGTTGTTCGGTACTGAGGGCATCCTCTGATGTGGGTCCTGATGCCTCATTTGGTTGCGAGAGATCCATCTCAGAGAGGGTTTCCGCAATTTGACCTTCCGATGCTGATGAGGGGGAACTTTCGTCAGAGAATGTGGTCATGGATGGTCATTTCATGAGTATTAACAAAGATTTCCGCATTCCTTGGTCAGATAGTCACTGAGGTTGGCAAGTCAACCCATGCTTATAAATTTCTTCTAAATTTTGCGTGAAACTTAAGAAGACAAATAGTAGTTAGCTGGTTATCCACAGGATGGGTTCATGCGGGAGTAGAGGAGAGCGAGGCCTTCCAAGGTGAGGTGTGGTCTAACTTCTTGAATTGTCTCGGAAATCGGACTAATGGTTGAGGCCAATCCTCCTGTGGCAAGCACATAGAGCGGGTGCCCTATGTCCTGCCGAATTCGTGTGACGATGGCATCAACCAGTCCGGCATAGCCGAACATGATGCCAGATTGCATGCTGGTTGCCGTGTCGCGGCCGATGATCGAGTCTGGAATGGTTAAGTCAACCTTAGGGAGTTTTGCGGTCTTGAGGTGGAGCGAATCGGCCGCACTTTTGAGGCCAGGTGCGATTGCACCGCCTAGATATTCGCCTTGTTGGGTAATCGTGCAGAAGGTTGTGGCTGTTCCAAAGTCTACGATAATGAGGCCCTTTTGGAATTGTTGGAATGCCGCCGCCGCATTCACCAAGCGATCTGTTCCAATTTCCTCGGGATTGTCATAGTGAAGCGTCAGTCCAAATGGGCAGGAGGATGTGATGATCTTGGGGGCCTTTCCAATCAGTGAATGGAGTAAGAACTCAAAAGCTCGTGTGAGGGGAGGGACGACGCTCGTGATGATGCAGCCATGAATGTTTGAAAGGTCTACCTTGTGAATTTCAAGTAGGGATCGAAGGACGATGTCGTATTCATCTGATGTTTTGATGTGATCGGTGGCGAGTCGCCAGTTGGCTATTAAAGTATTCTTTTGGAGGACGCCACATGCAATCTGTGAGTTTCCAATGTCGATCGCGAGTAGCATGTAAATTCATTAACTGACGTAAGGCTTTAATTTATTTTTTCGTTACCGATTCGGTTTTTTTTTAATATGGCGAATATCTCCTGCATGCACCTCCACTATCCTAGCTGATTGTCCTCTCGGTTCGGAAGGGGAGGGAACCATTTGCAATTGACCCTGATCGCCGATGGATTTTGCTGTACCTTCAAGTGTACTTCCATCTGGGAATTGAGCCACAATTTTTTGCCCTAGTGTGCAACAACGCCCCATATACGCCAACTGGCAGGCGCGTGGGCCCTGGGTGTTCAGTGCTTCCCATCCGTTTTCTATAGCTGAGACAATCCCTTGAATTAGCTGGTAACGATCAAGTGGGTGCAGGGCGTGAATTTGAAGGGAGGTTGCCATCTGTTCGAGGTCTTTTGGGAATGATGATTTTGAAAGATTAATATTGAGTCCAAATCCAATGATCACACTAGTCTCCGCTGAGTTCTTTTTGAACGATTCGCATAAGATTCCACCAACCTTACGTTCATTTATCAAAATATCATTGGGCCACTTGAGTGTGATGCTGATTTTAGTGGCGTCTTCGATGGCTTGGGCAATAGCGACGCCAGCCATTAAGGGAATCCATCCGAGAGCATGGAAGGAATCGTTGAAGGAGAAAATAAGCGATCCGTAAATATTGGCGGCTGGTGGGGAAAACCATGGGCGTTGTAGGCGACCTCTTCCTGCCGTTTGCCTATCTGCTAAGACCACTGTGCCTTGAGGGGCGTAGTTTTTCGCAAGCTCTAAACTGAATGTGTTGGTTGAAGATATTTCGTCAAAAACGAAGAGAGATTGTTCTAGCGTTTTGGTGGGGAGCAGGGCAGCTAATGTTTCGGCAGATAGCACGTAGGGCAAGGGGTTGGAGTGTGACGGATACAAATATTACTACCGGCTTACTGCCGTTTCTTTTTTCGATGGGTAGTAGGCGAAATGATGTCCATGGAGATGTCCATTGCGGGTGCGGAATGAGTGAGGGCCCCAATTGAGATAATGTCCACTCCTGTGTTGGCCATAGCCTGAATGTTTTTCATGGTGATTCCTCCAGAAACTTCAACTAATACTTGACCTTTAATGATCTTCACCGCCTGCTGAATTTTTGAAGGGGACATATTGTCTAACAGAATGATATCTGCCTTACCCTGAAGGGCTTCACGAACTTGTGCCAGAGATTCGACTTCTACGCTTATGCGAAGACCGTGGGGAGCCCGTTGCTTGGCTATTTGGCAGGCTTGCCTGAGTGAAATATCATTGGCTGCGAGAACCATAAGGTGATTGTCTTTGATCAGAATGCCATCGCAAAGGGAAAACCTGTGGTTGGAGCCTCCTGCCAGCCTAACGGCCCATTTTTCTAAAGAGCGGAGTCCAGGAGTGGTTTTTCGCGTATCGGCAATCTTGACCGAATGCTCCCGAACCGCACGACAAAATTGATGAGTGAGGGTGCTGATTCCGGAGAGCCGTTG
>JAJDBR010000008.1 GCA_029261275.1 Nitrospirales bacterium | reverse complement strand
ACTTTTCAAGAGGCGGATTCCATCAAGGCCAGCGGTCACGAGACCGCGCAAACAGGCCGGATACATGACGGCAATCCTGACTCGCTGTATTCGTTCAAAAATCCTTGCATTCTCGGGAGCGTCCATACATGACAATGCCGTCAGGATCATGATGACGGTCTCCTCTTTAAGGTGACGGAGTCACGTCATCACAAAAAAAAGGACGTGCCTCCCGAATGGTGATCATCCCTACGCTCGTCCTCAATCACTGAGGACCGAAGGGGGCCATCGGGCGTCACGCCCTCACGTAGAACTTACCTCTGTACTCCCGGCACCTGCCGTGAACCAGCGGATCTCCCGCTGGTAAAGCACAGACCTTAGTTCGACCAAACGATTTCGCTGTTACTCTTTTTTATTCTGACCGATTGCAGACACCGTTGGCAAGCCTGCCCTTCCTAATCATCGTTAAGAAAAAATTTCCTCTTTCGTTGTTATGGCGTGGAGCCGTCTTTTGCCTGTGAGACTGAGCAGACGACCAAGATGGATGAAACGTAGAAGAGATGTACAGAACAAACAGATTTTTTTGAAGGAGGGAGGTCAAACAAATTCCTGCAATCATAAAGCCATGTATTCCTAAGAGACGCAGCTCAAATAAGCGAGAGCATTTGCCTTCTCAGGAATGTATTTCCGGCCTAAACATGAGAACCGTTATTTGGCCATCAACTTTTCTGTTTCTCGGATCAGTTTGGTTTCTTGAGATCCATTTTTTTTATTCGTGAGTGAAGAGTTGTAGGCTTGACTCCCAAGAGTTCAGCTGCGCCTCCGGGCCCTCCGACCTTCCAGTGGCTCCGTCGAAGGGCAGCCAATATGTTCTCGCGCTCGCGTTGAGGTTTTTCGGCCTCAGAAATCACCTCCATCACGAACGTTGTTTTAGGATTTGTTGCCGATGGTGGTAATGACTCTGGCGGTGGCTCAAGGTCAGGGAGATCGAATTGAAGAGCATTGCCCCGAGAGGTGATGACGGCACGCTCGATCATATTCTGCAATTCTCGCACATTACCCGGCCAATCATATCCTTGCAAGGTGACCGCATGGGCCTGCGTTAATCCGAGCTGACCACAATTAAATTTTCTCGCTGCGAGATCAAGAAGATGGGAAGCCAGCAACGGAATATCCTCCTTTCGACTGCGTAGTGGGGGGATCTCAATGGGATACACATTGAGACGGTAATAGAGGTCTTTTCGGAATCGCCCTGATTCGACTTCCTGACGTAAATCGCGATTGGTGGCAGCGATAATTCGCACATCCACCTGTCGCGTTCGATCGTCTCCGACGCGCTCGTATTGCTGCTCTTGTAAAACGCGCAACAATTTATTCTGGAGTTCCAAAGGAATCTCCCCCACTTCGTCGAGAAAGAGGGTGCCTTCGTCCGCAAGCTCAAAACGTCCGGCTCGGTCTTTCAAGGCACCCGTAAACGCACCTTTCACATGTCCGAAGAACTCACTCTCATAGAGTTCCTTCGGAATGGAGGCGCAATTAACACGAATCAACGGTCTCGTCTGACGATCGCTTCGTTTATGAATCTCGCGAGCAACCAGCTCTTTCCCAGTGCCGGATTCACCGAGGATAAGTACACTGGCGTTGGTGGGCGCCACATGCTCGATCTGGCGAACGACTGACCTCAAGACGTCGCTACGCCCCACGAGATCCCCGAATCCCTGATCGGCATTCATCTCCTCGTGCAGATAGACGTTTTCTTGCTCCAGCCGATTCTTCAGGCGTTGGAGTTCTTCCAATGCTTCCCGAAGTTCTCTTTCCGATCGTTTGCGTTCTTCATACAACCCGGCGTTTTCGAGAGAGATGGTGGCCTGGGCTGTCAGGCTTTGCAGAATCTCAACACGGTCAGCTGTAAACACTTCGGAGGCGAGATCATGGACGAGATACAACACCCCAACAGCATCACTACGGCTTGTGATGGGTACGCACAATACCGACCGAGGTCGGAGGCGACGGACCACAGGATCTCCTGAAAAGCGAGGGTCTTCCGCAGCATCGGCAATCGTCAAAATCTCTTTGGTTCGATTGACGTAGTTCACGATACTCGCTGGCACATCTTCAGATGACCCAATTTCAATGGCTGGTCGGTATCGAATTTCCCCTTGATCAAATGTGCTCGAAGCTTCAATGAGTAACGTGCCTGTCCTCACGAGCAACAGATACCCTCGCTGGGCGCCAGCAGTCTCAACCGCGATTCGAATGAGTTTTTTGACTAGCCCATCCAGGTCGACCTCTCGTGAGATCGTGCGTGAAGCCTTCATCACCATGGCAAAGTCTAGTGCCGCCCCGGTGCTGCTCACCAACGTGAGAAAGGGCATAGAAGTCGAACTTGATGTTTTTGTGGACATTGAGGTCCCGGCGATAAGGCCAGCTTGCCCCTGCACAAGCAGACGAGCCTTTCTCGGTGACCCCCAGAGTTGATAACCATGATGGGCTTCACTGAGATACACTGAAGCAATCTTCCGTCGGTTCTGACTCAACCAGAATAGGCCAGCTCGCTCCCGAGCCAAGGCTTCTTCTTGAAGATACCCGCTACGGCCAGCCTCTTCGATCGCACGATCATAAAGTTCGGCAGCCCGCCAACCTTCGCCTTCGAGTCGAGCAATTTCGGCTGAGAGGAGCAAAGACTTATGCAGGAAATTATCAGGACAGCTATCAGCCCATTGTTGTAGCTGTCGCTGCCGCCGCTTAAGCGGTTCCATGCGTGCAGAGTTGAATTCTTGAGGAGCAGCCTCCAGAGCAGCGACATCGATGAGCGCGGCATAGAACTCATGGTTGGCAGTCGCGACATGGCCGGAAATGAACGAGAGAGCCTCCGCCGCCTTTTCGGAACAGATTTTCGCCTCATCGATCTGACCATAGAGGTACAGCACCTGGCTTTTAATAATGTTGTAGTGGGCTATTGTCGGCATAGCAGCCCGAGCGCCCAGATCTTCCAAAAATTCCGAATCGTGTATGTGTTCGAATAGGAAAGACCCGGGTTCTGGCGTCTCCCCAGCTAAATCTAAAGTGGCACGCATCACGGCCACAACGGGATCTGTCGCATGTTGATTCTGGGTTTTGCGTCCGAATCGGATCAAGTCCTCCAGCTCAGGCACGAGCTCCTTCAAATTGGTACCTAGGTGGAACAGACACAACGCTCGGTTGTAACGATGGTAGCCGGCGAATTGGAGCTCACCTGATTGCAGGCCAGCTTGGAATCCACGACGGTTGATGGCATCGAACTCTCGCAAATGCCGGCTCCAATGATTGATGGATGTGCAGAACATGTGTGTGGTTCGGCACATTTGAGAGGCGTCGGAGTATTTGTCGCTCAGTGCCATAGCGAGTTGACCAAACCTGTAGGCTTCGGAATAGTTGTGGAGCGCAGAACTCTGCAATAAGCCGAAGAAAGCATACCCCGTCGCCGAATCAGGAGTATGCCCATGAGTGAGCGAAAGATTGACGATCTTCGTAGTAGCGACCAGGCGCAGAGGAGGATCTGCGATGTAGCACAATGGGAGAATGTTGGCCAGAAGCCGAAGGGCAATGGCCACCTCGTGCGAGGTGACCTCCGGCGAGTGAAGCAGGGATGGTACATCACGCCCGTCCAATGCCTCTGAGTAACGATCCAGTTCCTCTCGGAGCGCAACCCCTAGATCTCCTGTTGGCATATTGACGTTCAGCTTCGCAAGCGCCTCGCAGCACGTCATGATGGCTTGCCGGTAGTGCCCACCCATCGTTTGCTGGATGACAAGCACACTCTGTACCTCAGCTTGCTCGGCCGGTGTGTGCAATTTTTGAAGCATCGTGTTGATCAACCCTTGAGATAACTCAAAGTCGCCACGCAGATATTCAGCGTCCACTTGCACTCTGTGGAGATCGCGCGTGAGTTCGTAATCCGTCTTCCAGCAGTCACTGGGAAGCAAGGCCATCCCTGCGACGACATAATCGCAACCTGCCCCATACGCTGTGGCAGAGACCGCTCGACGAGCCGCCTCAAGGTTGAGTGTCGCGAGTTCCCTGCGCTTCGATTGGTCGACAAGTAGGTCATGCCCCACATTGAGATGGTCAACAACTTCGAACACACGTTCGGATTGGGCCACGTCAGGAATGCTCGCCTGAAGCTGTAAACCAATTTGGAGATGAATCTCTTTTTTCAATTCTTCGCTAAGCATCTCGTAGGCCGCCTGCTGAACGCGATCATGCAAAAAGCCTAACCTTTGGCGCTTGGTCTTAGCGCTGGCGGAGTTCTGCCGACTAGATTGGTTACGATCCCATATGACCAGGCCAGCCTCGAGCGCGGGTTTTAACTGATCGAAGACGTTGTTCTTTCTACCAGTTGAAATTAATTCGAGCGTGATTAGATCGAAACGGCTGCCGATACATGCTGCGAGCCTGAGAGCTTGAATGGTCTCTTGCGGTAACTCATTCAAACGGTTAACCATCAGATCGACAACATTGTTCGTAATGTTCATCGCCTCGAGCTCTTCAGTGTTCCAGACCCAACGATTGAGGGAGTAATCAAACGTGATGCTTTCCTGACGGTAGAGTGTCGTCAAAACCTGTTTGAGGAAAAAGGGGTTACCAGCGGTTTTGTCGAGCAACAACAGCTGAAGCCGATCGATTTCCTCACGGTCACCATGGAGAGTGTCCGAGAGCAACTGGGTGAGGGAGTCCGAATTCAGAGGATCTATCGCGAGTTGGCTCACACGAAGCCGTTCTTCCGACACCAGGGCGTTAACGGCGGCGGTGAGCGGATGCGAAGCATCAACCTCGTTGTCCCGATACGCACCGACGAGTAAGAGATGGTGGCTGTCGTCATCAGTCAAAATGGTGTCAATCAGTGCCAAGGAGGCTGGGTCAACCCACTGTAAGTCATCAAGGAAAATGACCAAGGGATGTTCCAATTGACAGAAGACCCGTATGAAGTTTCGAAACACAAATTTGAAACGGTTTCGACTTTCAGAGGGGTTCAACTCAGGAATTGCTGGTTGTGGCCCGAGGATGTGTTTTACTTCCGGGATGACATCGATCACTAACTGCCCGTTGCCATCAAGTGCTTGCAGGAGGTTGTCTTTCCACGCCATGAGTGCTTCGTCGGATTCAGTTAACAACTGCGCGACGAGATCCTTGAGGGCCGTAACAAAGGCACTATAGGGTACCGTCAAGCGAAGCTGATCAAACTTCCCTGAGATAAAGTAGCCATGTCGCTCTGTAACCGGCGCTTGCACGGCTTGGACTAAGGCAGACTTTCCAATCCCAGAGTGACCAGAGACAAGGACGAGTTCAACGCCACCTTGCCCTGCACGCTCAAAGGCTGTCATGAGCGTCTGCACCTCTATCTGCCGTCCATAAAGCTTTTTAGGAATTGAGAAGCGATCCCTGACATCTTGCCGCCCTAGACGGAATTCTTCTGAATCATCCTGGAGGCTCCCTGAACACGAACGAAGGTCATGTTTGATGCCAAGCGCACTCTGGTACCGATCCTCGGGTGCCTTCTCGAGGAGCTTACTAATGACCTCACTCAATGAATGCGGCACATCTTGACGTATCTCAGCAAGCTGTGGTGCAGGCATCGCGATGTGGTGGTAAACCAATTCCATTGGATCAACAGCCTGGAACGGAAGCCGGCCACTGAACAGCTCGAACAGCGTGATTCCGAGTGAGTAGAAGTCGCTACGATAATCGACGGGTCGGTTCATCCGGCCCGTTTGTTCAGGGGAGAGATAAGGCAAGGTACCTTCTAATCCTCTGGGGTGGGATACGGGGATATGGTCTTCTGCTTGCCGCGTCGCAATACTGAAGTCGATTAACGTCACCCCGCCGGTCGAGTCCACAAGCACATTGGCGGGATTGATATCCCTGTGTACAACATGCTGCCCATGAACCCCTTCCAAGACATCGACGATACCAAGGGCGATTAGCAATCGAGCTTCGAGGTCAAAACTCGATGAGCGAATATAGTCATGGAGCGTCGAACCACCTCGATCTTCGAAGATGAGATCAAACGCATTCGCATTAGGAATGAGCCCATAGGAACGGGGAACCCCGTTGACGGAGAGTGCAGCCAAAATATCGAATTCGTGTTTGACGGCAGCCACGTCTTCTTCAGTGGCCATGCCCACGAGGAAGGATTTAATGATCACGGGTGCTTGATCGCTATCCCGCACACCTCGGTGCACGATTCGCCTCTGGCTCTTGTAGAGTTCCTCGTGAACCGTGTAGCCCTTGAGCATTTTTTCCTCCAGCAGCAGTGTGAAGAGACTTCTCAATCTTCCCACAAACCCGATCTGTGAAACACGGCTTACTAGACAGCTTCCCAAGCTTCAATTATTGGGAAAGTCTCCTCATCCACCCCCTGCCCTGATCCACTTTTCGCCCAACTTTTCCCTTCTCCGGCCTACGCTAATGAAATGTCCATCTGTGATGACGAAATCAACGAGTCAACGATATACGACATTTCGTAGATATTCAACGAGTCTTTGTATTCTACGAAGTTTCACATTTAGAAAATCAACGATGAAAATTAGAAAACAATCAATATTTCAAATAGTTACGCATGAAAATGTGATTGGCATGTTAATTGGAATTAGCGTCTATCAAGAACGCACATTTTGGCCACAAACCAATTTTGAATCGGAAAAGGCACCAAATGGAACAAGCAACTTTTAGTGGAAAGGAGCAGAGTAATGAACCGGATTGAAATATCGTTTGTAGAACCCATGAGTATCCCTTCTGACGCACCAACCCAAAGGCTTGAACTCTTTGAAGGCCCGGTGCAAAGAAACCAAATCACTTTTGGAACGTTGATTGATCGCTATCATTCAAGACTTCTACAGCTCGCCAGGATGTTTGTTCGAAACGAAGCTGAGGCTGAAGAAGTTGTCCGAGAAATGGGGGAGAAGATTTTGGAAGATATTCAAAATGATAAAGGCGAGTCATATCTCGAGATCTTGCTTTTTCAAGTCCTCACCAAACGTAGCCAAATCCGCGAAGGACAGGAAGGTTTGAGGGAGTCTTCACACGTTCATTAATCAATAAAAAATTTAACTGACAAATGAAAGTCTTGCCATGAAAACAGCCATTGTCATCTTGTCGGATCCCAAAGATGGTTCAGAAGAAGCGCTCGGACGGGTTTTGAACGGTTTAGCGACAGCCTATGACTTCAAGCAAGCCGGAGGGGAAGTATCAATTCTCTTTCAAGGTGCTGGAACACGATGGATTGGGGAACTCGCTCAAAAGGAACATCCTGCCCATGATTTGTTCGAAGCGGTCAAAGATCAGGTAGCTGGAATATCCTGTGGCTGCGCTGATGTCTTTGGAGGAGCAGAGGAGACTGAGAAGTCTGGCCTTGACCTCATCAAAGAAAACCCGGTGCCTGGAACACTGGGAATGCCAAGTCTACAAAAATTGGCGGCGGAAGGCTCAACCATTCTCACGTTTTAAACACAATCCCTGAGGCCGCGCGAAGAATCGCTTATACAGAAAACTTTCGTTTACTCAACAATCAAAAGGGGGCCGGCCCGATGTCAATGACACTGTTACAGCCAATACCAATAGAAATACAGGCACTCGCGAATCCATGGTGGGATCATGTTTCAAAACCACCTGTAGCCAACCAAACCAATCGAGAGCAAGAAACTTCTAATACTGGGAGACAGGAACGAGAATTGGTTCAAGCTCTGCGCCATGGCAATGAGGCCGCGTTTGGGTCACTCATAGAGCGTTATCATTCTCGGCTGATTCGCCTGGCCCGAAGCTTTGTGAAATCGCAAGCGGTGGCTGAAGAGGTGGTTCAAGACACCTGGTTGGCCGTCTTACAAAACATCGATCGTTTTGAGGGTCGCTCATCACTTAAAACCTGGATATTTAGGATTCTTACCAATATAGGTAAAACCCGAGGGAAAAGGGAAAACCGCTATGTTTCATTCATCAGTGAAGGTCCGAACACGAGAGAAAAAGTCAATTCCATACTTCCACCACAAGGGTTTTCCACAGGTGAAGATCTAGGAAATCCTGGCATGAGTCAACCAACAATTTGGGACACCAGAACTCCTGAACGATTGCTGGAGTCCAAAGAAATTCTGGCCCAGATTGAAAAAACAATACAAACGCTGCCATCTCACCAGCGGCAAGTCATTATCCTTCGAGATATCGAAGGCGTCGATTCGGAAGAAATTTGCCAATTATTGAATATCTCCACCACCAACCAACGAGTGCTTTTGCACCGAGCCCGCTTGAAAGTTCGACGTGCACTTCCTTCGTACCGACAAGGAAATTCACAAACGACGACAACGCCTTCGGCATGGTCGGCTTTGGTGTCAAACGAATAACGGCTCTACAAAAATTCCAATTTCATTTTTTATTTTTAGAACAAAACCCATTTCTAATAAAAAAATGTTGTAACAAAATCTTTCTTTAAATCACTAATGTGTAAATTTTGAAAATTGTTGCACTAAAAGTAAAAACTTCACCATCAACTGAGGCGCCTACTTTTGCAACATCATAATTGGGTTGCACGCGGAAACTAGGATTGTCAGCAGACTCGAAGACCCTCACGAGTCTGAAAGAACCTGGCAAGAAACAAAAGAGGGTTTGATAAAGGAGAAACATTATGCGTCTACCATCATTCATCCGACCGTTACCAACCGTATTCGGGGTAGCCGGAGGCCTCGTTCTCATTTTAGGGATACTGGCGACTGCCTCCATCGCAGAGAAGAAAGGAGAGCGCGTCTATTCCTTTAATGAGCAAGGGGAACTCATTCAACCTCAAGGCTATCGGGAATGGGTGTATGTGGGAACGCCCGTGACCCCAAATGAGCTGAACAATGGGAAGGCGGCATTTCCCGAATTTCACAACGTCTATATTCATCCGGATCATTACAAGAAATGGAAAAAGACAGGATCATTTCCCGATGGCACGATACTCATGAAGGAATTAGTCAGCGTGGGCTCGAAGCAAGCCGTCAGTGGATCAGGTTACTTCATGGGAGAGTTCATCGGCCTTGAGGCCACAATCAAGGATTCCAAGCGGTTCAAGAGTGAGCCGGGATTTTGGGCGTACTTCAGTTTCACCCAAGAAGGCAAGAAACCCACAAAAACAACCAAGGCCATGCCGGCCGATAAGTGCAACTTTTGCCATCAAGCGTTTGCCAAAGATGACTGGGTCTTCACGCAATATTACCCTGTACTCAGAGCAGCCAAGCCGGGTCGCAAGTAACAGCCATGCAGCGTTATTCGTCTTTTGCTCAAGGTCATATTCAAAAACAAAACTATACATTCGCTTATTCACGGAGGTAGCAAGATGAAGATCATCCTATCAGTATTATGCTCCACAATCGTTCTGATGGCCGGCATGGCATGGGCCGAACATCCTGGCGTCGCGACCAATCATCGTGACGCCATTCAAAAGGCCATGATGACGCACATCGAGGAGATTACGGAACGCAATGCCAACGGACTGTATCCAGTGTTCGATCCTGCTGCAAAGACAGTAGTCCAGTTGAAGCTCAAAGAATTTCACGACAGCGTGGAAATCATGGGGAGAACCACACCCTATTTTGTGAGTTGTGCCGATTTCACAGCAGAAGACGGGACGCCCTATGACCTGGACTTCCTCGTTTCGTCAAAATACGCAGTCGTGGCGACCCTCGTGCATGCGAAAAATGGAAAGAAGATAAGCTACGAGATCCCATAAAACAAGCGATACGTTTGGAGTTAAAAGCGAGGCCACAACTCAAGACTGTAGTTGAGGTGCAAAAGTTTTCTCACAACCACAAATCAATGGAGGATTACACCATGTCCAAACAAACCTTACATTCAAACCCTATTGCTGCCCTGCTATTTGTATTGTCTGCGGCTATAGTCAGTACAGGACTATTCAGCACCCTGTATCTCGTCCATGCTGAACAGACAAAGTCTCTGCATGACCGGTTAGGCGGCATGCCCGCGATTACGGCAGTAGTGGATGATTTCGCCAATCGGCTCGTGGCCGATAAGACAGTAGGCGGCCGGTTCGCATCGGCCGACTTGAAAAGGTTTAAAATGCTGAATGCAGAATTAGTCTGCATGGCCACTGGCGGCACCTGTCAATATTCCGGTAAGGATATGAAGACGACGCATAACGGAATGCGAATATCCGAGAAAGAATTCAATATCGTCGCAGGGCATCTGGTGAAGACCTTGAAAAAATTCAAGGTCCCCAAACAGGAGAGCCAAGAACTCTTGGCAATTATCGGCTCACTAAAGAAGGATATCGTCGAGTGACCTTATCTAGGTCATCATAATGTAAATCCTTTGAAAACACCGAAATGGGCGGCGACCAAGTCGCCGCCCATCTAGGCTGAACGAAGCCCGGTTCTGTCGCAAATAGCTTGATGTGGTAGCATGTGCCATTTTCAAGGGAGATCTTCCATGCCAAGGATATCTTCAAGGGCCTACATTTTCAGCCTGACATAATTCTGCAAAACATGCGTTGGTATCTGGCTTACGCACTCATTTATCGAGACATTGAAGAGATGATGGCCGAACGGGGTTTCTCCGTGGATCACTCCACCATTCATCGTTGAGTCATTCATTATTTACCGCAACTGGAAGGTCGCTTCTGTCGAAAGAAAAAGCGAGTTGGCAAATGCTGGAGAATGAATGAAACGTATCTTAAAGTGAAAGCCCATTGGAGATATTATTATCGAGTGGTTGATAAACAAGGCAGACGATCGATTTTTTTCGGCCGCGAAACGAGATACAACGCTCCTTTACGTTTTTTGATGAACACGATTGAGCAACACGGCAAACCCAGCCTAGTGAATACCGTTCAGAATTGTGTGAACAAGGCGCGCCTGAACTAGGTGAACCGACACCATCATACACGCATCAAAATCCGCCAAAGCCAATACCTCAACAATATCATTGAACAAGACCACCGACGTATCAAGAGATTGACACGGCCGATGCTGGGTTTCAAAAACGTTCATGCCGCCCAACAGACGTAAGCGGGGATTGAAGTGATGGCGATGATCAAGAAAGAACAGATGCAGACGGCGGCAAGAAACAAGCAATCTCCCGCCAAACTATTCTATGCCCTCGTCGCGTAGAGTAGACAACCCATAAACACATTTTCGTCTTCGTGCAGTATTTGCGACAGAACCCAATTTTGATCATAGAAGTAAGCTTGAGAATCTTGCTGCTATTTCCCAGAGCCTGTATCATCCCCACCATGGGTAATCGGGGAAAAGGGATAAAAACAGCACCGAGTTTCTCGAACGAATATTCCACCTACGCTTGATGCAACTCAGCCTCAAAAATTCCCTCGTTCCCCTAAAAAAATATTCATACAAAAGCCAACCTGAACACAACTTACGACTCGGATAACCTGTAGTTATATGCGACGTCTTCTTTCATCAGTCGTAGACATTCGAAAAGGTGAAGGTGCACTCGTCACCTTCATGTTTTCCTACTATTACCTAATTCTTATCACCTATTATTTCCTTAAGCCTGTGAGGGACAGTCTCTTTCTGGTCAGCCTCGGGCCCGAGCAACTCCCCTTAGCCTTTATTCTGATTGCGCTCGTCGTCGCACCCATCACGACCTTCTATTCTCGATCCGCCCGTTCGTTTTCATTGACTCAGGTCATGAACGTCACCATCGCTGTGCTGATCGGTATAATCTGCAAACTCTTCATCTTCCCCATCATCGAGAATAATAAGTTCCTTATGTGGGTAGGATTGACTCATAAAACTCCTAAGAGCACATTTCGCAATATTCACTCGATTTTTCGTGATCATCAAACAAGAAACCAATGGCAAATCATCTTTCTGCTTATTCATCTCTTCTTGAAGCCAGAGCTGTTTTCGTGAACAAACGAATTCTTTGCCACAATCCAAAAGAGTGACCTTTGTATCGTCAATCATGGAATACCCTTTTGCCTCATAAAATAGAGAAAAAAGATTCTTAGCCCAAGCTCTCATTACATATCCATTCTAAATTGAGATGACCGATAATTTTGTGACTGTCGTAAATAATAAAGACTTGGATTCAACTAGTAAGTGCAACTCAAGGTCTTGGTTAAGCAGGACAGCTGCGATAACATCGTGAGCTGTCTCACCGACCCAAGCAAGAGGAGCACGCATGAGAGGCTACACACAGCTGCCCCAGGAACAACGCTATCAAATTCAGACCCCTCTGAACACCGGGCAAAATCAACTCCAAATTGCCACGGTAGTGGATGTGCATAAAACCACAATCAGTCGAGAGCTCCGGCGAAACCGCGATCTCCGAGGTCATCAGCATCACCAAGCCTATCGACTGGCTCGCGTCCTGATCATCTCGGAGTTGATAGCCCGTATGGTCAATAAACTCGAACCCCCTGCTTTGATAGGAATTACGAAGTAGCCGCAGCTCTCCCTCACCCATGTTCTCATCCGGCCCTTACTCCATACTTCACCTCGATTGGTATGTCATCATAACCTCTTAGAAAAATTATGGAGTGGAAAACCTTACTCGCCTATATTACCAAAACGGTAGGCCAAGAACTGTTGTTGCGAAACGAATATCTCCTGGCTGAAAACCCGTATTGTCAAAAACCTCATCAGGCTTTCCACCGTATAATTTCAAGAAACCCAATTCCCTGTTATTGGATTCTCTCATGAAAGTCTGAAAAGCTAAACCCCTTGTTTCCATTGACTGTTATGGCATTGCTTTCAAAAAGTCTCCCGCTCAAAAGCAATAAATTCCCTGTACTTTCCCTGTTAAAGGCAGATAGGATAATTGGAAGTTCCTGACTACCCGACCAGCGTGAAGTCAGCGAGAACCGGTGGAATTACGAGGTAGGGTTAAATAACATGGGAGAGAAATTCACTGCTGACTGCGCACACCGCCAGCCAGTCAACAGCAAAATCAGCCTCTTTCAACAATAAAGAAGTACAGTACTGTCAATTTAACTATCGAAGGGCGCAAGGAAACCACTGAGCATAATCCCTTATACACACACCGCCTCCGGCCAAACCTGGAACGCACGAGCGCGCAACAGACGATAGTTCACCGCCTGCATCAGATGGCGGCCAAGACGAAAAAGATTTTACGTGAGTCCATGGAGGGTCAAAAATGCTTGGGCCTGCCGTGGGGATTTGAACCGTCGCATCGCTCGTTCGCGCTAGCGCGTCGGTTCGTGGGAGACTTCCGCCTGGTTGTTCGCATAGACCTGATTGATATGATTCACCGTGGGCATCATCCGATGTGCGACACCATAGCTCTTCAGTTTATCGGTGACCAACCAGCGAGGTTCACCGCCTTGCGCTTTGAGTAAGCGGCGGAAGAAGCGTTCAGCCGCACGCTGATTGCGACGGCTTTGTACGAGAATATGAATACAATCGCCGTCTTGATCCACCGCACGCCACAGATACTGGCGCTGCCCTTGAATGGTGACAAAAACTTCGTCGATATGCCACGTATCGCCCAAGCGGCCTTGCTGTTTTTTGAGTTTTCGAGCATAGTCCGGCCCAAACTTCTGACACCATTGGCGAACCGTTTCATAGGTGACCGTGATGCCACGTTCCGCTAAGAGATCTTCGATTTCACGAAAACTGAGACAAAAACGATGGTACAGCCAGACGGCATGACTGATAATTTCGGAGGGGAACCGATGACGTTGGGAGCTGGGTGTTGGTTTCTTCATGCCGTCCAGGCTGCCAAAGGGGAGTTAATTTGACAATACCATTTTGATGGTCCCTGATTTCATCTTGTCCATTTTTTGCGAATACGGAGACCCCAAATTTCGCAGTTAGGTAATATTCCAAAATATGCATGAAAAAAATTTCCTAGTCTTCGGTGCTCCCCAGATCGAAGAAGATGAGATAGCAGAGGTCATTGCCTCCATGCGTTCTGGCTGGCTAGGGACGGGACCAAAAGTGGCTCGGTTCGAAGCAGATTTCGCAGCCTACAAGGGAATTCCGTTCACAGCCGCCGTTAATTCCTGCACGGCCGCCTTGCACCTCAGTATACTCGCAGCGGGGCTTGGACGGGGCGATGAGGTCATCACCACTGCCCTGACTTTTTGCGCAACCATCAACGCCATAATCCATTCGGGTGCAACCCCCGTGCTGGCAGATGTGGACCCGCACACCATGAATATTGACCCAGAGGACATCGAGCGGCGCATCACACCACAAACCCGCGCCATCGTACCTGTGCATTTTGCCGGGCGCCCCTGTGACATGAATCTGATCATGAAAATCGCGGCACGTCATCGGCTCAAGGTAATCGAAGATTGTGCTCACGCCATCGAAACCGAATATCAAGGACGTAAGGCGGGGACTTTCGGCGATTTTGGTTGCTTCTCCTTTTATGTCACAAAGAACATCGTCACTGGGGAAGGAGGAATGGTAGTCGCACGAGAAAGCGACGACATCGCACGGGTTAAAACCCTGGCTTTACATGGCCTATCCCAAGATGCCTGGAGCCGCTTCCGCGATGCAGAATACACGCACTACTTCGTGACCGAATGCGGCTTCAAATACAACATGATGGACATCCAAGCGGCTATGGGCATCCACCAATTAAAACGAATCGAAAAATGTTGGAGGAGGCGGGAGGCCATATGGCAGCAATACAATCAAGCATTCAACACCTTGCCCATCACCATCCCTGAATCGATTGCACCCCATACGCGACATGCGTATCATCTATACACCATCCTGCTTGATGCTCAAAAAACCGATATGAGCCGTGATGATTTCCTCCGTGCTATGACAGCGGCAAACATCGGTGTTGGTGTGCATTATTTTAGTATCCCCGAACATCCCTACTACCAAGAAACTTATGGGTGGAGACCTGAAGACTACCCCCATGCCATGCAGATAGGTCGACAAACGGTAAGTTTACCCATATCCCCGAAGCTTACGGATGAGGACGTCAACAATGTTATTCAGGCCGTTACGCATCTCATCATCCAATAGCTCAATGACGCGACTTAAGACCTCTGTCGCTAAAAATACTCGATCAAAACGAAAAGCATTTTATGGACAACTTGCTGCACTATGCGGCAGGGATCGAGACTTGCTTGGTGGGAAAAGTTTCCGCTGCTGTCGATATTTTTAACTGACTTCACCTAATCCTTAATATCACTCCATTCTCAGCTAACGTCTGTTGCGGCATAGGAAAGTTTTTGAGGCCCAGAATTGGTCGGGTCAGTTTTTTGATGTGGCGATGGCTTTGTTTAATGACCTTGTTGTTTCCTGAGTCTGGGTGCAGCGGCAGGACCAAACTTATGGCATCCTCACCGAATCCTTTCATAGGGAGCTGGGATGCCGCGTTCATCAAGGGGTTCTTCGATGTCACGAAAGCTCAAGCAGAAGCGATGATACAACCTAATTGCGTGGCTGACAATTTCGGACGGGAACCAAGGGCGTTGGTCACTGGGCTTATTGACGTTCATGTGGCCCAGTAGGTCAGATGCGAGTTTTATGGGCAATACCGTAGTATTGCCTCAAATTTTCCAATCCTCGAAGATAGTACTATTGGCAGAAACATGAATTTGCGCCGACAGAGTTAAAACAATTTTTGGTTTTTGATTATTTCTGGGAACAATGCGTTGGCCGTTTCTCAGTTTTTCCTAATTGATTTTGGTTGCGCATAGCGGTTCTATTTAGATAATAGAACCGCGATTTCATTCGTAACAACACGCCAACATAGCTTAATTTAGCAAAAACTGCCCAACAAAATATCATGCAATTGCGTACAAACTGCCCTTTATTTTTATACGCGTTTATGTATGCCTCACCGAATAATGAGGCGATCCGTTTCCGCAGAATGTTTGAGCTACATTCTGCCAGCATTTGATCGAAAAAATATCGTGCATTTTCGGATTTACCTGCGTTCAGCATAGAGTGCGCCCGCAAATAGTATCCCTCGATCAGGCCTTTTTGGATTCGTCGTTCAGATATCCCCAGTTGCCTTAATAATTCCGGCGACACCGCATCAACGTTTTCTAGAGGATCTCGACCGGTTTTTGTTCTTATCCCCGCCGCCCTTTGCGCTATTAGGCTATAAATTGTATGTTTGCGAACATCGGAATTAGTAACTTCATTGGCATGCGTTCGCCAGTAAATCAACGGTTCTGGCAAGTTCGCGATTTCGAATTGCTCTGACATTCTGATCCATAAATCCCAATCCCCAGCAAGTTCATAGATCTCCCGATAGCCGTTCACCGCCAGAAAGTTGTCTTTCCGCATCATCACAGTTGGTTGAACGATCGCATCCCAACAGGAAATCGCGGCTTTAACCTGTGATGGTTCCGTGGGAGGAGTATAGGTTTTATAAGGGGTCCCACTCTCGTCAATCCGAATGATGGCCGTACCTAGTACTGCAATCTTCGGGTGCGCTTCCAGAAATGTCACCTGCTGTTCTAACCGTTCGGGAAACGAAATATCATCAGCGTCGAAGCGAGCGATGTATTTTCCTTTCGCAATACGACAGCCTCGGTTTGCCGAATAATAGATACCCTTTGGTTTTTGGTGGAAAACTTCTAGACGCTCGTCTGCGGCCTGAAGGCGGTCTAGGATTGAACGGGTCCCATCTGTCGAACCATCATTGATAATGATAAATTCAAAATGTCGATAAGATTGATCAAGGATGCTGCGAATGGCTTCTCCCAGGTATTTCTCGCCATTACGAACATTCATAACCACACTAATAAGGGGAGTTTCAGTCATCAGCACACACAGTGTGTTTTAATTTCACACACTTCAGATTAACGTTAATATAACCTTCTTTTAGTAGTATTTTGAATAATTAATTCACAGGGGAGAAGCGATGCTTTAAATCGTGATCGGCAGCAACATCTGTTTTTAGCAACGTTGCCAAATATTCTGCCATCATGTCGTAAGCCAATGCATTGGGATGTTTTTCGTAAGGAAAATGTATTGTATATTTCTCAATATTATTTTTATAGTCAGATAAAATATTCTCGATTACTATTACATTAATCTGGGCTTCCCGCAGTTTCGATAATACTTTTGTATTCAATGTGTTTTTTCCTGGCCATAGTAGCACGAAAAACTTACCGCCATAACGATTCCTGAAAATCCTTTCGGATTTCTTAAGAATACTCACGAATAATTCGATATCGGACGGTGATATTTCTCCACGTTTAGATAACAACCTTCGTATAAGCCGCGATCTTGAGGTAACTTTGATTAATTTACTCACAAACCAATTTTGAAATGGACCCGACGAAACCGCTTCACCACTATCATTCAATCTATATCTCGGTCCCGACGAGCCCCAATGTACCCTTCCTGTAGCTCGGTAAATGTGCCAAGGAATAATAGTTTGATATATCGCGTATTGAGGCTGATTGTCGCCGACAGCTGATCGTTCCATCTCATTTTCTAAGACCGCAAGCATCTGGTGGGGACCATACCCATGAAATCCGAAATTAAATGCAACAAACTTTTTGTCAGATTTTATCTCAAATCGGTAGGGAAGTGTTTCCTCATCATTCACACCTTCTCCAAAGGTAAAGGAACCACCAAAGAATAATACAGCTGATTTAGAATGTTTTGAACGTGATAGACCAACTCTTAAACCATAGGGATCGATGGTGTATTTCACATCGTACAATACCTCATTTTCATACTGTTTCGTTGCTAAAGTCGAGGTGTTTTTTTGAGGTACATATCCTAAAGTAGGATCGTTTTGATAGTAGGTGCGATTAGAATATGAAATGTTACCCGAACTAGGATGTGGCTTTGAAAACCACCCTCCTACATACGCTTCACATAGACCAAACGCGAGTATGACCGAAGCTGCATATAACGCCAATAATCGTAACGTTGCCCTTGAAGCCACCGAAATAACGATACAAACCGTAAACCACACGAGAGAAATATAAACGAATGCATTCGTTCGACAGTAAATTCCTATAACTGATGAAATTGCTACGAGTATCATTACCACCAGTAGAGAGAGAATCGGTTTTCTCAAGGGCGAATATTCTCTATTTTGAATGGAAAGGTTTTACCCCGCGGTAAGCCGTGGTGAATTCCATCAGCTTTGAAACATCCATGATGCAGTATATCCGAAAAATATTTTCACTTTGCCTGATATTGCAGTTGATATTAGGAGGTATTCTTTCCCAGCTTTATTTGCTGTCTAACAATACCTCGCATAATAATGGAAATTGGTTTTCTACTAAGATGGACCTCCAAAAGCAAGTTATAGGTGTCCGACCTTTTTTTATTTGGAGTCAAAGCCTGGCTAGGGGGACATTTGAATCTTGGCGCATGGCATGGATTCCAGGAGGTGTTGTATAAAGAGGAGTTGCATATAAAAGAAATCGAGTTCGACTTTTCCCTAGAATCCGGATCCTATTTGAACGTAATTCTTGACAAACGTAAGAAAGGCTACACGGGGCTTCGTTTCAGCGTAAACCAACACTTGGAAAATATCTATTTTGCTATCTCTGAGCTGGGTGAATTTAAGAAGAATAAGCCGATCTCAATGCCCACCCGTCAAGTGCAATTTTGGCATCACGTACGATTAAATTTTGAGGATGGAATGGTTTCCTTTTTCCTTGATAAAGAAGAACTTGGAGCCTTCTGTGAATCTTTTTTTGACCAGCGGCGACTAGGGTTTAGAGGAGGGTTGCGAAACGCTCTCATTGATAATGTTGTTATCCGGGAACTCCCACAAGGTACCTGTTATTGAAATGCATGATGCTCTCCAGAAAAAGCAGGGTTAGGGTTTTTTGTGGTGGGATTCTGTTCATTTGTCAGACTTTGAACAAAAATTATTTGCCGAACGGCTATACGAGGAGCTACTACAATTCACGAAGGATTAACTTCGCTTGGCTTTATGGAACCGAGACCTTCTCAGCTGAAATTCGCTTCTTCAAACGCATCATAATCCCATTTTTAGGTCTTAACGTTATGCCGGGCTCTGGTGTTATTTCTTGATTGGGCATGAGCTCAAAGTTGAAATGCCGGAGGATACAGGCAAGAACCAAAATCCCCTCCAATAATGCAAACGACTCTCCGATGCATCGACGAGCACCGTCACCAAAGGGGAAGTAGGCAAGCTTTGGCCGTGATTTAATCGCATCCTTGCTAAACCGGTTGGGATTAAATTTAGTTGGATCGGGGAAGTAGGCCGGATTGCGATGCATCACATATTGACAAAGATACAGTTTCGACCCACCCTTGATTTCGAAACCGCTTGGAAGAACATCGGGTTCAAGTGCCATCCTAATAAATATCCAGGTCGGCGGATACAAGCGCATAGATTCGTAAAATACCATTTTAAGATAAGGAAAGCTTTCAACGTGATGACAAGCCGGTTGTTGCTCCCGAAACACTTTTCCTACTTCTGCTCCGACTTTCATACTTACGTCCGGGTGTTGAGAAATCAACAATAGCGTCCAAGACAAAGCCTCGCCGATGGTTTCGTAACCGGTAATGGAAAGGGTAATGATTTCGTCTCTTAAAAGCTTTTCATTCATGAAAGAACCGTCTTTGTAGGACGAATTCATTAAGAGGCTTAGAAAATCATTCGGATTATTACTTTTCTTCGACCTTTTTCTAATCTGACTATAAATAAAATCATCAATCTTTTTAATAGCTTTTCGATATTTAAAATTTATCCTATTAGGAAAATATTCTGGAAAAGGAAGAAGCGAGCCGAATATATACTGGATGTAGCTCCGTCGTATTTTTATGGCCGCAGCAAGTTCTTCAATTTGATCATCCTCAATTTCGTTGCCAAATAGGGATTTCAGCATAATTCGTTGAGTTAAATTCGTCATTTCGTCAGCAATGTTCCGGATCTGCCCATCCTCCCACATATTAATTTGGCTTAACGTCGTATTGACAATTGTTTCCGTAAATTTTGATATAGATGTATTGCTGAAAATAGGCTGCAGCATTCTTCGTTGTCTTAAATGAGCCTCGGAAGTTGTTGTGAGCAGACCATCCCCGGATATTTTTTTCCCTCTGCTCGTTATCATTCTATTTGACTTGCGGTAGTTTTGAGGATTTTTTATTAACACATGTTCGATGTCGAGGGGATTGTTGAGCAGAAAAGTCGTTTCGCCAATCCTTAACTTAATTACATCCCCGTAATTATTGGCACACGCTAAAAGAAACCCAAGTTTATCCTTGAGAAATGCTGGGAGATGGCCCAGAAAAGGATATCCAGGAGGTCCTAAAGGGTTAGCAGCCATTCTTCGTTAGTCCCTATTTGCATAGGCTTTATCTCAATAGTATTTCTCACCATTATAATCTTAATCAGTAAACATGAGAGCGTCACGCTTCCTAGCAATTAGGAGAATTCCTCACCTTAACCTGATCGAATTAAGCTTAGAATTAAGAATTAGTAAGCACATCTGGCCTACAGTTATCTTGCAGATTCTGGACTAAATTCAAATAAGAAGAAATAAATCTCTTTCTCGAATAATACTTTTCGTAACCTTTTCGGGCCAACCGCCCAAGGGATTCCCGCAGCCTCTTATCTGTGGCAATGTTGTGCAAAGCCTCACGGAATTCTGTAGTGGAATTATATACAAATCCTGCACCTGTCCTATCAATTGGCTCTCTACAACCTCCCGCATCACGAACAATGGCAGGGACCCCATGTGCAAAAGCCTCAAGGATAACGAGCCCCAATACTTCAGGCGCCAAGGAAGGAACAATTAGACAGGTGGCTTTCTGATAATAGACGGCAAGCTTGCATTGAGATGCTTTTCCAAGAAATTTGATGTTCTGAAAATCTCGGTAACGAAATTTTAATTCGTTGAATAAATCACCACTACCGACTAAATTTAGATCGTAGTTGTCTAGAGATTCGAACGTTTTCAGTAATTCTATTACACCCTTAGAAGCTGTAATACGTCCAACATACAGAAATGAAGGATGATCAGGTCCGTTGTAATCACTGGGTGGTGGCGGTGAAAATCTAGAGGATGAGGGCAATACATGGATGGGCCTTGTAATCCCTGCTTCGCGATGACGTTTGGCCGTGTAATCGCTTGGAGACACAAGACAGTCAACCTGTAAAAGACTTTTTTGTAATAGATTCGTGTATCTCCAAAATTGTGGCGGTATGCCCGACCGGATGGAACAGCTAAAACAGGTAGGACGTTCACACGCCTTTTTCTTGTTTTTCCAGAGAATATGTGTTGGGCAAATTAGCCAGTGTTCATGAAGAGTAAGAAGATTAATTCTTCCTGGACTCATTGCAAGAATTCCAGGCCCGCCAATAAGAGAAATATTGTGAAAATTCACAACATCGAAGTTCTTTTCGAAAATAGACTGAAGCTTTCTGTGCTTCAATCCCGGGAACCCGGTTTGTTGCGTAATAAATGGAGAAACAAATTTAGTACGGCTACGAAGTCGGTGAACGATAATCCCATCATGGAAAGAAGAATCGTTGGAAGTCGCAGAGCTTGATTTTGCACCTAAGCGATAAGCATCTTCACAATGAACAACTTCTACCTCGTGACCCAATTCGAAAAGGGCTCGTGCGAGAAATTGAACGTAGATACCATCACCCCCGAAATTATAGGGTGGGTAAAACGTAGTGACCATGCAAAAACGCATTTCTTCTACTCTCTATGATTTCTGAAAAAACTTTCCCCAGAAAAACCCACATGTCTTACAGGTTTGCTGCACGAATATTAAGAATTCGAATTGCAGTGCCTTCCATAGAGATTCCGTTCGGAAGGGATATTCGAACAAGTTTAAGTAGAAACTGATGTCGAATTTTATCGGATCATGGCCATTCTGTGCCTTGAGTTGATGCAGGTGATAGGCACCACGTCCGTAATTAAAATGCTGACGGCAATAACTGAGAAAGGTCAATTGATGCGCATGAACAACCACCACTTCAGGAGCATACGTCATTTCATATCCATGCCGTAACCAGCGGTCGCAGAATTCGCGATCTTCCGACGCGGCCAACGGGAAAGTTGTGTCGAAACCTCCTATATGGGTAAAAAGTTTCGTCCGTATCGCCATATTATTTGAAGCAAAAAAATGAGGTCGGGAAGAATTATTATAGTAGGAATATACCGCATCTGTTATAAGCTGACTGGCTCTTGAATAAAGATTGTTCTGTAAAGTATTCGAAGGCCCACCGATAAGATGATCGTCTATAACGACAAAACGGGATGCTAGTTTTTGTAGCCAATCGGTGGCTGGCTGGCAATCGTCATCGGTAAAAGCAAGAAACTCCCCCTTTGCTTGGACGGCGCCCGTGTTTCGCGCGGTTGCCGGTCCAGCATTTTTTTGGGCAACGACACTTATGGTAATTCCTTTTTCTTTAACACAAGCGATGGCAGGCTCAATCGAAACACCACCACCGTCATCAACAATAATAACTTCGAATCGGTCATATGGATAATCCATTTCAGCGAGCACGCACAAACACTCTTTGAGTTGATCGGGCCGGCGGTAGGTTGGGACGATTACACTAAAGAAGGGTTGATTGGATTCCATCGTATCATCGTGATGTAAATGCCGTGTGCTGTTTCCGCTCACAACTTGGTTTAACGTAATGCTCAACAAGTTTTAACATTGATTCCAACTGTTCTAATTCGGCCATATCTGAGGCGGGATGAATTCTTTTTTCTCTTTTGAAGTTAACTCCCCGATGGCTAAAATGACCCCGCTGAAATCCAACCAAAAAAAAGGCCATACTAAAAAGGCTATGAAAATCTCTTTCATTGCACAGCCCCAGTCCCCTTTTTTTGCCAGGAAAATTGCTTTTGATCCATGCCTGCATGCCTTATGATGATGATGCCAAAACCACACAACAATACGCTCCCAAATAGTAAGCCGCCTACGGTATTCCTCCTGGATCATCTTTCCTTCATGACGGAATCCAGAATTTTCCAACACCGTTTTGGATTGAGAGTGAAGACGGTAGATCGCTATTGGGCGATCGATGATGGTGGGTGTAATACTTTTATTGAATTTGAAACGAAGCCAAAACTCGTAATCAAATAGGTATCTCAGGTCTTCCCGAAATTCCCCTACTTCACGATGCAATTTAGAGCTCCAAAAACTTCCCGGTTGACAAATAGGACAAGGCACAAGCCATTCGGCCTTACTCTTACCGCGTCCTTGGCGTACGGGCCAGGATCCTACTCCTTTCTGCAAGTAACGAACCTTACCAACGACCCATTGGTGCCCATCTAAAAATGCTAGAGCACAGGCGCGAAATGCACCTGGCTCATACATATCGTCGCTGTTGATATACGCATGGATATCGCCGGTAGCCTGGAGAAATCCTTTGTTGATGGCATGTCCCTGACCATTATCCTTCTCACTCACCCACGAGCAAAGGTATTGTTCGTATTTGCGAATAATTTCGATACTTCCGTCATCGCTCCCGCCATCAACAATGATGTATTCCAGATTTGGGTACCCCTGGAGAAGAACAGACCGGATAGTCTCTTCGAGGAATCCTCCCTGATTATATGAGGGTGTAACGATGGTAACCTTCGGCCAGTTAGGAGTAGGGAGGCTATCACTGGACGCATCGGAGGTCTCCTCACCATGCCGTGTTTCTTCAGTCCAAGGCCAACCAGATTTCCCCCTACGAGGAGATGGAAGATCCGTCAAACTCAAGAAAGACATTTACATGGCTCTTGTCACAAGAGGGTTGTAGTGTTTGGTGGCCGGTTCTTTAGTACGTATTCCCATACCTAGTAATTCGATTCTAAATACTTTCTTTTTGATACTAAGAGTATACCTGATTCAGATCTTTACGGAGAGGCCTTATCGTTCAAAAATATTCGACGGGGTAAACACTTTAGGCTGGGATATATTTGTGTAGGGTATCCAGGGCTATAGGAAACGAACAAAGGTTGGAGACCGATTCCTCATGATCCGCAATGGCCTTCCTTTGTAAAACAATTCTCCTCCTTCAAACACCACCGTTTGTCTCTGGGCTTTTTCTACTCTTCGGCCACTGCAACGAAGGCGCCAGCTGTATAGGCATCGCCTGAATTCAGCCAAGCCAAAATTTCTCCCTCCGCAATTACGATTCCTTTGTGGATCCCTTGTGCCTGGCCATGGTCTGATTCAGAAACCCATTTCAGGTGTGAATATTGATTGAGTATCTCCAAAGTTTCATCGGAAGAACCTCCGTCGATGATAAGGTGTTCGAAATTAGGATAGGCTTGATTGGGTACGCATTGGATACATTTTCCTACGATCATTCACTCTATTTTAAGGCCCCCTATCTCATTAATGCTTTGGGATACCATAACCGACCTCTGAACCGGTCGAAAGATCCAGGGATTTACCGAAAGCTCCTATATGGATATTAACAGATTCTTGGATGGGGGCTTTCCGCGAAGCAACGCTTTTCCAATTTAACCGAAGTTCAAAAGCCGCACGGAGAGATATGAAATCTAGCTGTTCAAGGCGATGGTCTCGATCAGGAGGTTTTGTCTTGAAAATTACTCATCAATCAATTAACTTTGTCGTCAATAAGTTTTTTTATTTGCGGCTTAATAATCAAATTCGCAATCATTTAGGAATGTCTTTCTCACAGCCAGCACTTTCCCAGAAACCACCCATCTTCATCGTTGGCTGTCCGAGAAGTGGAACCGCGCTAATTCGAGATCTTCTTCGATCCCATCCCAACCTGACATTCCCGAAGGAATCTCATTTTATCCCCCAATTATATAAGGCCTATGGGAACCCGGATTCTGAACCTAAAGCTGTTCGACTGGCAAGTATCGTCCTCAACCTCCACTGGGTCCAGCCCTGGGGCCTCGACCTGGTTCCTTCCGATTTCGCCGATTGTCGGAGCTATAACGAGATCGTCACCACGCTGTATGAGGCCTGGGCCATAAAAGATGGAAGGGGGCGATGGGGGGACAAGACCCCTCAGAATGTCTTCGAAATCAAAACTCTTGTTGAGATTTTTCCCTCATGTCAGATCTTACACATTTTACGAGATGGTCGAGATGTGGCAATCTCTTGGATTCGTGCCACATTTGGGCCTGAAAATGTGTATACCGCGGCTCTAGAGTGGAAACGCTATGTTGAGACTGGTCGTAACCAGGGTGGTATGCTCTCCGCTAAGCAGTATCTAGAAATCCACTATGAACATTTGCTCCAGGACCCGTCAGAAGCACTTCGGAGAGTCTGCTCGTTTCTAGGAGAGACGTATTGCGAAGAGATGCTCACTCCGAGGCGGATCGGGGGCCAGGAAAGGCGTTTTTCTGACAAGACAGGGAAGGCGATTAACAAAAGGATGTCAATTATTGCTGACAATAGAAACAAGTCTCAACGCGAAATGGGAATTGATGACCGCGTCCTTTTTGAGTCTCTCGCCGGTGATCTCTTGAGTCAGCTTGGTTACTGCACGGAAGGGAAAATTAGATCCATCTCCACCCCAGAGCGTCTTAAATGGATCGTCCAAAATCAGATCAGATGCGCCCTACAGAAATTCAGACTGCGACAACCAATCCGTTGGATTATCAGTGCGTTGTTTTTGCGTTGGGCTCTTCTTCGGTCCAAGCTTTCTGGAAACTAGCTGGCAAATAACATTAACAAAATTCCCCTGTTCTGTGTGATTGGGAAGATGATCGTCCTTCCTGACATTGCGTTGCGAATGCTTCATCCCTCCAAATTCCGGCGTTGTCTCTAGCACATTTGAGTTGAATGTCAGGATTCGGCTGGTGGGGATAGCGACTAAATGGCGTTCCAGAAAATTGATGCCTAGCATGAGGTGATATATCGGCAAATTAATTTCCGTCCGCTCAAATTGGCTAATTTCACTCAGATCTTTTGAGACTCAGCGTTTACGAATAACCAACTCAGGATTTCACACGGATCATGAAACATCGCGCGATATTCTAACAATTCCAATCCACTAACTGGTGGATCAGAATCGTTAACAATATCCTGAATATCAAAGACGAGTTTTGATACAGAAGAGCTGTAATAATCGATTACGCTAACATAGTTTTCAACCTCGCCAAACATCTTAATAAATGCATGCGTATTAAATAAACCGCGGACACACTTACACTGGCATCTCCAATTGAATGGAATATCCAGCGGGTAAATATGGCGGTTGGGCAATTTCACTATCAAATGACCCTGGAAGAAAGTAGTGTGTGAACAAAGCCGGGGATGTCCTGATGGTGAAGTCTTAATGAGAAAATCGAATCATTTTTTGGCTCAGGGCACGCCTATCGGAATCGCCTTCGGTGATCTCTATGAATTGATCGACCGCAACATTCGTAAATACTTGCCGAGTATTGCTAGTTGGCCAAAATATCTCCAATGTTTTAATGAGATTGGCTTCACCGACACCAATTTCCTGCTGAAGGCTTGAGCTTCCGAAGCTGCCTCCACTCCCTACAACCCTATGGATCGCGCGGTCCCCTTGTTTGGTCTCGACGACCACTTTGATCCTGGCACCCATCCCAAAGCGATTCGTCTGTACGCCGATGAGTTTCACAGTGATCCAGTGATTAGCAGTGCCTGGATTCTCAAACAACGCGTTAAAAAAACGGTCATCCGGGTACCAGCCGCCCATCTGGGCATAGAGGTCTTGATCCCCATCGTTATCCAAATCGCCGAAGGCGATGGCATGCCCTTTTTGTAAGTGCCCGACATTGGCCGCTGTCGTAATGTCAACAAAGTATTTGCCGTTCACATTGCCATACATCCGATTAGGTACAAGAAAATCGAAACCAGGGGCACCAGTACCTAGGTAGAAATCCAGGAAACCATCGTTGTCGATATCTCCGTAATTCGCACCCATTGGCAGACGTACATGGTGAAGTTTCATTTCTTTCGTCACATCAACAAAACCCCCTGTTCTATCATTTTTGAAAAGTCGCAGGCGTTCCCCCGTAGCCGCTAACTCTAGATAGTCTGCGGCAACTTCCCTGACACCACTTTTTACATTGAATCCCGCAACGAACAAATCAAGCCAACCGTCGTTATCGACATCCCAGAACCAGGTCGCGAATGTTTCACTTTTCGACTCATCGATAGCTACCCCCAAATCCTTCGCGACATCCGTAAATGTACCGTTCCCGTTATTTCGATAGAGGCGATTAAGCCCTTTGACATTGGAAACATAGAGGTCAATGTCACCATCATTGTCGTAATCGCCCCAGGTCACTCCTTTGGTATGGGCGTTGTTTTCAACGCCCGCATCTTCTGCCACATCGGTGAAAGTACCGTCACCGTTGTTGCGGTATAGTTCAGAGGGAAACCACTCATTACCGATGTAGAGATCCAAATTGCCGTCATTATCGTAGTCTCCCCAAGCCGCGGCCAAACTAGGGTAGGCGGAGCTTCCAAGGCCTGAGTCTTTGGTGACGTCAGAAAACGTTCCGTCAGAATTCTGCCGCAGAAGAGAGTTACGTTGTTTCCTATATTTACCCCGCCCTTTCCAAGCACCCCGGAGCACAGCAATGTCCAGCAGGCCATCATTATTATAATCTGCATGCACAAGATTGAATCCGCCCAACTGTTCAGCGAGTTTAGATTTTTCCGACCAGTCAGAAAATGTGCCATCACTATTGTTATGGGAGTACGACATCGATTCACACGGGTGATAGGTTGAGGTAATAACATCGAGGAAACCGTCGTTATCAAAATCATCCATGACCGCGCCGCCTGCTAGGTTGAATGCATCCAGACCAAGAGTGGGAGCGATGTTTCGAAATCGCGGAGCCTCTTGAATTGATTCAATGATGGAGAGCGGAATCAACAGTTCCGGTGAAAGACCACTCGGGTAACTTCCGGCTGCCATGTGGGCGATATTCAGTAACCACCGCACTCCAGGGTTATCTGGTTGATCTTTGAGATAGGCATCAAAATATCCGATCGCCTTCATTGCTGATTGGGGATTTTCCCACACACCCTTTCCCCGGATAGGAAAGAGGCAGCTCTCGGGATTGTGCATCTGTATGCAGTGCTTGATTGCTCCGCTACGTAAGTGAGCCACACCCAATGCACGGCGAATCTTGTTGAACACCTCATCCGGCAGTTGGTTCGTCGTCGCGAGATCAAAGGCAGACTCCAAATGTTCGATGGTCTCTGCAATCTGACTATGGCGCAACAGATAATTAGCCAACCGAAGTTTTAATTGAACCCTCTCATCTACTGTGCCGGGCTCATTAGCTACTTTTTCCAGCTTAGCGGCTGTATTTTTCACCACTCCTACACCGATATGTGGCACGTCATCTTGCGACAACCATTCGCATAACTCCGTCACGTCGTATATCGGTGTTTGAATCGGACCCCGAGTTAAACTCAACTCATAAAGATAATACGCAGATCCATATGCGCCAATCGAGATTCCAGCGAAGCACACTAGAACTACAATAGCGGAGGTATAAGGAGGGAAAGGCTTTCGACCTTTAAGGAAAGGGAGGGTGCCTTTTTTCTTATCACGGAAAACAAGCCAAAGCCCCATGCCTACAAGACACCCCTGTTCAACAAGAATCAAGAAGATTCGGAATGTAGTTTCGATGGAACCATACGGGCCAAGGATAGATTCAAGGGCCCATTTATTCAGGAGAACACCAGATAAAATCATCAAGGTGCCCAAGATTTTTCGAGTCGGGACTTGTCTAAGCGAGGATTTGTGGTAGATATTCATTTTCGGCCCCGCTTTATGATTTTGGTTTCTAACCGCCACAACGATCTCTGAGTTACTAAGGCACTCCCACTTTTGGAACCAATGAGTGGCTGGAATGGCACACCGGATCGATCCTAAATTCAACAGCGACGCAGGTACGCGATAACAGTTAAGTCACTATTCAGCCGCACTCGCGCACAAGGGAGCCGCCTTGCATATAGAAAAAGTTCCTGCGATTCGCGTATCCCGAATTCTACCAGAAATAACTCTGTTAACATGGCCAGCGTGCTGCCCGTGAATACATTGCTAGCGAACAGAATGGCGGTACATTTTCGTCAAAAAATGTCTATACTTTTCGGCAGAGTAATGGAGCATTCTCTATCTATGACTATTAGTTGATCTTTCTGAAGGCATGAATCGGGGGGAAGAGCGACCTGTTTGAGAGGCAATATACTTCAATCTATATCAACTAAAACACTGACGTGCTTAAATATATCGTGAAACCTCTTTTTCGGACAATCCTCCCAAAAACCCACGTAATATTGTTCACGTGGGGATACGTTTAGCCAATTGTCTAGATTGGCAGATAATCGCTGCGCCTTACAAAACGCTCGGACTGAAAATGAGCATAAACTCGATAGACCTATCCTCTAATGACTTACAAGAGAAAAGGCTTCGGTCCGGATCATATCACCTTTCCCATACTAATCTTTATCATGGGACTGTTTTTGGCTCTGGAGCTGAGCCCAAGTGTCTATTATTTCGGATGGTCCGGACTCAGTTATGTCCGCGTGAACAGCGCCAAAGGTCTTGGCGTAACAGGTTATGTTCAGCCGTCATTGCACGACGGTGTTTTTTTCGAATTACGGCCAAATCTTGACGGGTATTTTTAACTCGTGCAGTTTCGAACCAACTCAGAGGGGTTACGCGATTAAAAGTATACTCGGGAAAAACCGATCAACACCTTTCGCGTGACTGTTGTGGGAAGTTCAGTCACAATGGGTACGGGTGTCGAAATTGAAGATATCTATCACAGCCGCATCGAGGTCGAGCTGAATCATCGCGGTACACCATTGCCGTACGAATTTATTAACTATGCGGTGGGGAGTTATTACCCAGATCAACAACTAGCTACGCTACGGCATCGCGCCCTGCCCGCTAATCCCAACCTCATTATTTTTCAATAACCCCGCGAAACGCCAAGTTTATGTTTAAGCCGCCAGGTTCCCTTGTAAGGGAGTTTCGACCTCGCGAGGTCGAACATCCTTTCTTTAAAAGCTTTTTCCTCGAAAGGCTGAGGCTCGACGCGAATCCGGAATGCGTACCTGAACCGTCCCAGATATCATCTGGTCTTTTACAGGAAATTTGGAGCGAGTACAATATTCCTATCGTCATTCTTAATCTTGCGTTTCGGGGAAGGGATAGTACCCAGCCTGCCCTGAGTTACGAGGGCTCCGTAAAATATCCTGGGGTTCACTGGGTGGATATGCGGGAAGTCTTCGCCGATACAAATGCACTGGACTTCAGGATTTATCGACTCGACTCGCATCCTAACGCGTCGGCTCACAATGTATTTGCCTCCGTGTTAGCCGAGTATCTGGAGAGCAACAATTTGCTTGGACAAAAAAACTCTGACAACCAATGAAAAGCATTAAATTTTTCCGGTATCTCGCTCTGCTTCTGATTCCCATTGGGATCTCTCTCGTTCTGATAGAGCTAGTCCTTAGAGTTTATCTTAGCCACAATATATTTTATGATGTAGAGATGTCCCGATATGGGCAATCCTTCAAAATGAAATCGACCAACCCGCGAATTGGCCATGTGCATCGACCGGGTGCCGAGGGACGGTTGATGAATGTGCAGGTGAACATCAATGCAGACGGATTGCGGGATCGGGAATATTCTATTGAACGGGACAGGCACAGTCGACGTATAATTTTCCTGGGCGATTCCCTAACCTTCGGATGGGGTGTTGAAGAACCTGAAATTTTCGCGACAATCCTCGAACGACGGCTTAGCAAAGATAGGCCAACCGAAATCATTAACTTCGGTACCGGCAATTACAATACGACCCAGGAAGTCAGTCTGTTCCTGAATAAGGGTTTGAAGTACAACCCGGATGCCGTGGTCCTTTTCTATTTCATTAACGATGCAGAACCGATACCCAAGAAATCGGCGTTTGCCTTTCTTGCAAACTTCCGGCTGACAACATTCTATTGGTCACGGTTCAAGAAGCTGCAAGCTCGGTGGTTTTCCGGCAAAACCTTCAAGGAATACTACGCAGATCTCTATCATGATACTCAGCCAGGCTGGATTGAAACCCGGGAATCCCTTCTGAAGCTTGCTCAGATTAGCCGTCAAAGAGATATCGATTTGCAAGTGGTGATTCTTCCCGAACTCCACAATCTGGTCGAGTATACGTTCGCGCAACAGCATGAACAAATCATTGGATTTCTGGAGGCAAACGATATAGAGGTGCTTAATCTGGCGCCCATGCTGAACGAACAGACTGACCCACACGCCCTGTGGGTCGCGTTAGACGATGCCCATCCAAATGCCCGTGCCCATCGTCTGATTGCAGACCACAGTGAAGATTTTATCAAAAGAAAGATTCGCTAATGATTGAGTTTTTACGGCGTTACAAATGGTACCTGATAGGCTTCATTTTGTTCTATCTGGTCGTTACCTTGTTGTTTTTCGTGCTTGCCGGTTCGCCGCAGAACGTTCCCTTTGAATATCAAGTATTCTAGCGTGTATAGTGCACGGATCAGTTCTCGATATCTCGCGCTGGCACTTCTTGTCGCTCCAGAAAGTTCCCGACCTGTTGACTGACGGGGTGCACGAGCTGGTCCAGTATTACAGCACCCTTTCCCCCATCTACCAGCAATGGAACATCGGTGATGTGGGGCCTTCCAGTAAACGTAACTGCAATAGCACACACGTTGTCGCAGAACACAAACCAATTGGCACGGAACAGATCGAGTGACATCTGCCCTTCCACAGTTCAAACAAGGCCGTATGTCCCCTTGCACTGGTCTTGGGGACCCCTGGTCTGGTTGTCAGTACATTTAGGTTTGACCGCAATCAGGACTCTCGGGTGTTCTTATCGCAGTCTCGGATAGTGGAATCTACGAGGAGATTGAATTTAAAGCACGGGAATTGGACGGTCGTCAGAATTTTTTCATTAACGATTCATGTTATCGAAAGTCAATAACCCTCAGAGCTTCGGACCTGTTTTATCGTATATCCTTCATACAGTGCTATCGGCCCAACCCCAGAACAACAGCTTTGCCTATCGCCCATTCGCGATAAATTAACGAATGTAATATTTTGTAATCCGCCGGGCACCTCCTGGTGGGGTTTTCTGGCGGCTAACCTCACTGTATATTGACTATTTTTCTGGTTGTTGTGTAAGCGGAGACCCTGATGGACAGAAGTTGGTTAAAACGAAATTGGAGCACTATCCGGATCATTCCAATAGCTGCCGGTATTCTCGTGATTCTCGCGGCTTTCCTATTTATTAATCCCTCATTTGTCGAAAAGTTTTCGGCGAGCCCCAGCACTATTGAAATAGACACTATTAGGGTGATTTTTTGGATCAAAACGTGTGTATTGGCTCTCGGACTCTGTCTAATCCTTCTCTTTTTTATTCTCCGTGTTCACAATCCTAGAAATGAGAAATTGCTTACCATTTCCGGCCTTATATTGTGTTCCTTAATTCTATTAATTTTCATGGTAGAAATTACTCTAAACCTTGTGGATAGAAAACGCCACTTTAATACGGCTCGGCAAGCGTACGCTCAATTTGACGATTTCCTGGGCTGGGTTAATAAACCCAACAGAACATTTTCCTCTAGAGGAGCCAACGTACGAACAAACAGCCTCGGTTTCAGAGGTGGCATAGTGCCCTTTCAAAAACCAAAAGATGAATTCAGAATCCTTTTTCTTGGCGATTCCCAGTTGTTCGGGATCGGTGTGGATGAAGAACATATTTTAACTTCAATTCTCGAAAACAATCTCCAATCTGTTAAGACGATAAATACCGGTGTCATCGGGTATGGAACGGATCAGGAATTTCTGGCTCTAAAATCTAAAGGCATAAAATTCTCTCCCGATCTCATCATTGTCGTGATCAATGCTCATGATTTAACGGATAATATCAACAAAACCATGCGGAACGGCTATTCAAAGCCAGTGTTTAAACTAGAAGGAGAAGTCTTGCGCTTAACGAACGTGCCCGTTTCCAATTTCGGTTCTATGGCCCGATTCAACAAACGATTACAGGAAATGAGCCAAATTTACTACATCGGTAGCCGGGTAGTTGACAGGATGATGGCCAATCGGTTTGGGCAACAAAAACGAGATAAGAAAGAAACAGAAGAGCAGGAACATTTAAATAAAATCCAGCGTATTGTTTTGTCAGAAGAAGAATTTTTGATGTCAATCGCCGTTACTTTAAGGCTTTTGAAGGAAATAGCGGCTGTTGGTAAGAGTACTAACGCAAAAACTGTTGTTATATTTTTGCCCTACGAGATGGATTTTCGGTCTTATGAAATCTACAACAAATACGTAGAAAATTCGCGTCGACAGATCTCCGATTATAGCGATGAAGGGGGATTTTTCTTCTATGAGTTCCAGAAGGAAATGGCAGCGAGAAAGAGCTCGAAATTGTATTTGGATGACCTGCATTTCAACAAGGAGGGACATAAACTTGTGGCGGATATACTGAGAGAATACTTAAGCCAATCTAAGCTATTGCCGGAAATCAACACAGAATAGAGATTTTTTGAAGCCGTGCCTTTAGAGGCTTGCACCACGGGCATTCGGGCAGATTACTCGAGATTCCGGCGGGAGATAACATAGCGGGCCCCAGCTGTAAAATCCACGTCAATTCTGGTGCGCGCTCCCGTGGACCAAAGAACGTCTACGCTATCTATCTGTTCGAAGTCGCCGAGGCCAAAATGTGCGATAGGAGCGTCAAACGACAGGAACCCACCACCTGACTGAATCTCACGCATCTGCTGGCGTCCCGACCCGTAACGAATGATGATTTTGCTGCCAATGCCGAATCGATTTCCGAGCTCGTCGCGCAGTTCAATCATGATCGCATTTCCGTTAGTTGCGTTGTTCACAAATACCCAGACTGGACCAAACGCGGGCACGGAGATAATATCGAGATCACCATCGTTATCGAAGTCGATGTACGTGAAAGACAAAGTATCCAGTAAGGAGTCGAGTCCGAAGATGGCCGATTTGTCTGTAAACGTCTGCCCCTGGTCATTGTGATAGAAGTAGTTCGGCCCCGTTCCGCCCCGTTTCCGTCTGAACAAAGGCATGCCGTTGGCGATGTGCAAGTCCTGCCATTCGTCGTTGTCAACGTCGGCGAATTTCGCGTTCCATGTCCAACCTCCCCGATCCAGATTGAGAGTTTTCGCACGGTCGACGAACCGACCATCTCTATCTGATTGTAGCAGGACATTATAGTTCTTAAACGAGACGATCTCGCCTGACCCCTGTTCCGGATCCGTTGCGTCTCCACGTGTTTCGAAGTAGTGATGGCAGAGTGTGGCATAACGCTCCCAGGTTGCGGGAAATCGGCCACAGTGGGTGGGATCATTTCCCCAACGTATGGCGGAGAAAAGATAGTACCAGGCCAAGCAACCGTCGCGGTCATGCTCTCGCTGCAGCGCTAGACATCGTGAGGCATCCTTGTCACGAAAAATACTCTTGACGAGATCCAGTATTCCCCTCCTCCGCTCACATTCCTTCCGTCGCGCTGTATCGTCTAGCTCCGCACAGATTTCCTCCGGTGAGTAGTTGTCTACCCCGGCACTCACCTGGCCTGCGTAGATCTCCGGCACCAGATCATTGTTAATGTCTGCGGTGACGAGGCTCATTGTATAGAAGGTCGAGTGATCAATGACTCCGTCGCCCTCGCCCAGCCGTTTCAATCCGCCCTTTCCGTCACCCAGATAGTAGGTATCGGATGGCGTAAAGTCATTACCGATCAGCAAGTCCAGATAGCCGTCGTTGTTGAAGTCCGAGAAGAGAGCACTCAACGTTTCGCCCGCGATGCCGGGCAGAGGCCTCAGCCGAAAGTCTCCACGATCATTTTCCAGAAGAACGTTGCGTGAGGAATCGAAGGACTGATTGCGAGTTAGCATACCAATGGACCAGTTACCAAGAGCAATGTCCAGATCACCATCCCGGTCCACATCCCCGAATGTCATGGCGCCAGCCATGAAGGCTCCATCGCGATTGGAAACTCGGCGTAGATTGTCCGCGGGAAAATCTCCGTCACGATTGTATATCACGAAATTCCCCGATTGATTGGTTGAGAAAAAAATGTCCAGCCAGCCATCGTTGTTGAGGTCAACCAACGCGACATTCACCACATGCAGTCCGTTCAGCTCCGAGATAGGAATCTGCTGGCGAACGTAGTGGGTACCCTGGTGGTTCGCATACAGGGCAGGGCCCGATTTCGTGGTCAGAACAATATCTGGCCAACCGTCGTTGTGGATGTCCCCGGCAGCGATGCCCCGGAATTGAAACGAGGAGTCAAGGAGGTCGGTAATGAAAAACGTGTTGGCCTCGTCAAAACCTATATCAGCCCCGTCCAGGCGGGTAAAAACCGTTCCTGGGCGGTGCGTTGGCCTCTTGAAGGACATTCGTTCCACGAGGATTTTGTCCCCGCTTTCTCCAAGGAGCGTGGAGCGTGAGATTGCACCCGGCTCCAATCGACTCACGAGCTTGCGCCCCGGCGTTCCCGGTGACACCAGTGGTGGATTGTGGACGGGCAAGGCTGCGGCCTTAGTGATGCGCGTATCCAGCCAGTTATCGAAAAGTCGCACTTGGTTTGCTGCCTGCCATCGATCAATCTGATGCCCCAGTCCGCCGGCGACAATCCCTAATCCAGCCAAGATAAGAAACATCACCACCGCAATTCGTTTGGAAATGGTCTGCCAGGTGATGGAGAAGGAATAGATGCTGAATATCCCGAGTGTGAACAACAGGACCATCGCGTACAGCGTCGGGAGACCGGCTTCGAACAAGACCGCGACGACTATGACATCGAATGCCATTGGGACTGGAAGAAAAAGGCCAATCAAGGCAACCAGAAGGATAAACAAGATTGTCAGAAACAGCCCAGAATTCGGGATTTTATCTGCGAACGACTCGAACGGTAAAACAGTGATCAGGGCGGACCCAAGAAATCCAGCCAGCACCATCAGCGGCACCGTGGTGGTCAGGATGAACCAGAGACTGCGGCCGAATTGTTGGCCTACTTCTACGATTGCACACGACCAGGTGGTGACACCCTCAGAGCTGTATACGTCCACTCCCAGAAAAGCCGGGGGCACTGTGTTAGCCGAATTGTCGAGTCGACACTCGGTTTGCGGCGTCGCTGGCATTACCGGCATGAGTCTGGGGAGCAGGGGGATAACCAGCAGGATAAAGGCAAGGGTCAGGCCAACTTTAATTGTCGCCATGTACAAGGGAAAGAGGGAGAAGGTCATCGTCAAAACCATGACATTCAGCGTTGGGGAACTGATCATCGTGGCAAGGGCAGTTTCCACACGCGCCCCAGCCGAATAAAGCCCTTTGGCAATGGGGGCTGCGCAATTGACGCAAACACCGAGAGGTGCTCCAATTATTACCCCGAGAGTGGCATTAACAAGTCCGTTTTGAGAGATCCGGTTGCGCAGCAGAGGCAACAAACTCATCAGCAGTGCGGCCAGTAACAGCCCAAACGCCATTCCCTGCCGATTCGTATAAATCCAGTTTATCGTATTGTAGAGAATTCGTTTACCGAGACCCTCATCGTCATCGACGGTCACCAACGCATCAAATCCTAGGGCTGCGAGTGAGGTATCTCCCGCCATCATCGCTTTATCGTTCAAAGCCGGATAGCGTGAGCTGCCCCAAAAAACTGCAACCAACAAGATTATGAGAGCACTGATGAGGATCAATCGCTTGTCAGTCATGAGACGGCATTTGCCCCTTCGATGGTATGAGATGGCAGACTGCCTCCGACCGGAACCTGCGCCCATTGACGTTCAGGACGAGTCGCTCGCGGCGTACACAATTCATCCATTGTTCTGGCCGCGCTCCCCTCTCCTGCCCTGCTCCCCTTGCGTTCCAGCATTCGATACACTGGTGGAGTCGTGCGTGGGGCTTCCCTATCGCACTTTCGAGGTCCTTCGTGGGTTACTCGGCGTGGATCAATTCTAACCATGTAGCGCAAGTCATCCATCAAAGGGCATTGGTCTTGGTCGAGTATTTGAGACAGAATATAGAGGGTTGTCCGTATAGTGACATCAGATCAACAAAAACTAAATCGCGTTCTCAGTATGGTTAACGAGTTGGTTATTTGTCCAATAGCCACCGGACGACGGCGCAGAGTTCAGAGCGCGGCTTCTGAGTCTCCATACACTCCATCGACAATTCCACATAAGCCAGTGGAGCCATCAATAACGGAGAGCTCCAACTAGATTCGTACAACGTAATAAAAACCAATCTGTGTTAGCATTGAATTTAGCGCTAATCTCATGTTGAACCGAGTAAATGTATAAGCCCGATCGTGGGATTATTCCTTTGCCAAATTCACTATAATTAGACCCAAAAGATGTATTCCTACGACCAAATTAGAACCGTTCAGTTGGCCATTACCGATAAATGCAATGCGGCTTGTCCCCAATGCGGACGGAATGACTCTGGCGGAACAACTAACCCACGCTTGCCTTTGGTATCCATGTCTTTAGCAGAAGTTCAAGGAATTTTTTCTTCTCGATTTATTTCCCAATTGAATACGATGATTGCGTGCGGAAATTATGGTGACCCGATCATGGCAAAAGAGACATTGGAAATTTTCCGCTATTTCAGAGACTCCAACGACAAGATCACTCTAAGTATGTTTACCAATGGCAGTGCTCGTACTGAAGATTGGTGGGAAAAATTGGCTCAGGTATTTACCAATAAAAATGGATCAGTGACATTCGCTATTGATGGCTTGGGAGATACCAATCATATCTATCGGCGAAATACCGAATGGCCCGTAATCATGCGAAACGTTCAAGCGTTTATAAACGCAGGCGGATGTGCGCAATGGGACTATCTCGTTTTTCGTCACAATGAGCACCAGGTCGAAGAAGCACGCGCCCTATCAAAAGAACTTGGTTTTTCGCAATTCAACGTTAAGAAGACACGTAGATTTATCGATGTGAACACCATGGAATATCGGGAACGGACACCAATCAAGAATAACAATGGAGAAATTGTTGATTGGTTAGGAATGCCGGAAAACCCTGATTTTCGTAACGAGAACTTGGGGCAGTTCCGTGGCCAGAATAATACAAACATAGAATACATTAAAAGTCATTACCCCTCGTTTCGGGATTACTTGGATACCGTAAAAAAAATTAGCTGTGCGGCTCAAATTGATAAATCGATTTACATAACGGCCACTGGCTATGTGGTTCCGTGCTGTTATTTAGCGACGCATTTTTATAATGACAATCTGGTGGAAAAGCAACGGCAGATACTACCCATTTTAGAAGAAATGGGCGGATGGGATGTGGTCAATGCTAAAAAACACGACCTTAAAAAGATTATCGAAGGCCCCTTCTTTCAAGGTCATATTCCGGAATCCTGGAAAAAGGAAACATTTGCAAAGGGTAAAAACCATACCTGCGCGTTGATCTGCGGGAAGTCCTCTGGAAGTAAATGGGAACGTTTTAAGTCGAAGTATCTTACTTGAAGAAACAGATATTCTCTAATGAAATGAAAGCGCGCTCGATGGTTAAAAAAATCAGATGTATTGTCGCATAACTGCGGGGATATGCTTAAACACGGTTGTTGGATTCATCACTTTGACCATGCTGCTAGGAGCGGCAATGGTCGTCTCCCGCCTCGTCATATTCATGGATGGAGTAAACTGGGGCCACCACTGGATGTCCCTCGTTTCACCAAAGCCTTTGAGCAGAAATTTCGTGAAATGCAAGTCGGAATGCTTAGGAACCGGTTATGGGTGTCGGTCATTAGGATGGTCAATGTCAGATAGTCTTTGGGCCCGTTGAATATTTCTCGAAAACAGCCCTTCTATGCTCTAGGAAATTTCTCGTATCAGTAGCTGACGGAAATGGTCAAAAAAGTCATCCAGCAAGGCCACAGCCTTTTTGACGCGCGGAGCGTACTTCCAGTACGTGAGCACGGAAAAATGGCGAGAACGCCGCTGGTGGATTTTTTCAACATTTCCTCTTTGATTCTATAGAGGCCCATCTTAAGAGCACTGTGGTTTAGTTATATGATAATTGAGGTTCGAGAAGAAATCGATTATGAAGAATGGCAAAGGGTGGCCGACCAGTGTGATTATGCCACTTTTTTTCATTCCCCCATGTGGTCGAAAATATTTTCGGATACTTTCCCGCACGTTAAGGTTGCTACCAAAACATTTATTCTTGAAAAGAATACGTGTGTTGTATTCCCAATGATTCAAATGGCAGCAACGGGTTTGTTGCAACCACCCACTTTCATAAGCAACGCCGCCTATGTATACGGGGGTTGGATATGTGCCAAGCAACTCGTGACTGAACAACACCTAGATATCATAAAATGGACCAATGAAAACATAAAGAACTTCATCTGGTCTTCCAATCCTTACGACCAATCATTGCTTGGCGTTGATCTTTCCGATGTCGGGGAAATCAAAAACGACTTCACGCAATGCATGGATACATCGGTAGGCTATGACGCCATTTGGAGGAAAATATCGCGAAGCCATCGGAAGGATATTAAGCAAGCACAGCGCAAAGGGGTAACCTTTAAGATCGCAACATGCATCGAGGACTGGCAAGAGTATTACCGTGTATACCAGGATTCAACCAAACGATGGGGTGATAATGCCAATTATATCTATCCACTCAGACTATTTGAAAACATGTTCCGTACCCAATCGGAGGACATAAAGCTCTATCTTGCTCTCGTGGATGGTAAGATAGTCTCCGGAGCGCTTGTGTTCTTTCATAACAAGCATGTTGTAGGCTGGCACGGCGCAACACTAAAGGAATTTTTCAGCTTTCATCCTTGGCACTTCTTAATGAATGAAATTACCAAAGACGTCTGTAAGGGCAAATATCGATGGTTTGATTTCAACCCCAGCGGTAGCGGGGGCAACGGAGTTGTTAAGCACAAAGCAGGTTTTGGAACCCAAACATTGCCATTGACCAGGATAACAAAACATTCAGGGGGTGTACTGACTAGGATTTCACGGACGATATCCAAACTAAGTAGAAAGACCCTATCCGAATGAGCTTAGTGAAAAACTGAAACGAATAAAGACGGTGATCATTTCCAGATTGAAATTGTATTTTGATCGACTTACGATCAAACCCAATCCACACGCAGTCATCATCTTGTGCCATCCTAAATCAGGAAGTAACGCTATCACACATCTTTTAGCTGAATTGTGTGGATTATCCAAAACTTTGGATATTTCGGAATTATGGTATCCGAACGCAGCGCATTGCATGCAAGGAATCATTGATTTCTCTTCCTTTGTCAAAAGTCATCCCAAACCGTTTTCAAGAGATCTGATCAAAGAACCTAGGCTATCCATGATTTATGATCAGCTTAAGGCAGTCTTTCCAGCCGCCAAGTACGTTTTTATCAATCGCGACCCGCGGGACAATATAAGAAGCATTCTTAATCGGATGGGTGTGCCCGGTAATCTCCAGCACTTTGAAGCAGGAGATTGGCCATTGCCGAACGGTTGGAAAGAGATTTTCAACCCGGCAATATTACCGTTCAACGATACCCACTACATTGATATCCTTGCTAGCCAATGGAACCGGATCACGAATGTGGTTGTAGAGAATCCCGACGATATAGCCATGATCCGTTATGAGGATTTCATGGAAGACAAGATTAAGGCAATTAGGGGATTGGCAAAACAGTTAGGCTTGTCTCCAAAGAACGACATCACTGACAAGTTAGATATTTTGTACCATCCTCTTGGTAAAGATCGTGACCTTCCCTGGGAAGAATTTTACGGTACAGAGAACTTAATGCGTATCGAGAGAATTTGTGGGAGTAAGATGAAGAAGTTCGGGTACTTGCCGTCTCAAGAAAGTGCCATTACCTAAAATAAGATAGTTCCAAGAGCCAATTGGGGAATAATGATGTTTCGCAGGCTAGGTCTACGGTTATGGAACACATATAGTCGATGCGAAAAATCCTTATATACGAACGGCACATGGTCTGTAAAACGACTATGCCTGCCAGACTTCCTAGGCATAGGTCTGCCCCAGTCCGGAACCACTTGGCTCTATGAGAATCTTCGTTGTCATCCTCACTTAAATCTTCCGAGTACCAAAGAATTACACTATTTCGACCGGCAATTTCATCGCAGCTTACGATTTTACTCAAGCCAATTCGACCTTTGCAGTGACAGAATACATGGAGAAATAACGCCTGGTTATAGCCGCTTAATTCCGGAACGTATCCAGTTTATTCGAAAAATCATTCCGAACGTCAGATTGATTCTTCTCGTTCGTAATCCCATTCAGCAACAATGGTCTACGGCACGAAGAATTCTCTCCCGTATTCCCAACAAACAGCTTCATGATATTGATGAGGCTCAGTTCTACGCTATTTTTAGAGGTCAAGTTGGCCCTGAGGGTGATTACATTCGTGGACATCATGCGAAGCAAGTTGTGAATCTCTTAGACAACTGGTTGAGTATTTTCCCTCGTGAACAATTATACATTGGTTATTTCGATGATATCGTTAAAAGTCCGAAAACATTGTTGCGGGAGATCTTCTCACATATTGGTGTTTCAGGAGATGTCGATTGGAATGCCTTTCCTTATGGAGAGGCCGCTAACAAAAATCCAGATTTTCCGCTACCAGAAAGTTTCAGGGAGTTTCTTGAAGACATGCACCGAAATGACATCAATATTTTGTGTGAGCGATTTGGCGCTCCGACCCAATGGAGAACGAATAAGAGTTAGACTGAATTGGAAGCTCTCTCCGGGCTGTCCTGGTGGAGAACAAAACCGGCGGATTCGAGTGGTTTATGGGGTACGGTTCTAGAGATGAGAACTGTTAGCTGTTTCGAGAATTAACAATCCGTTTTGACGGTCATGCACAATGAAAATGAATATCTCTGGAGTAGAAACTGATATTCCAAAAGATTTTTCTCACTTCTTTGTGGACGGAGTACCCATCAATCGCAAAGTTGGGATTCCCAAAGAAAACGACGTGTACAATTTATACCTCGGACTGAGAACTCAAGAGATTGTCGAGGGTTCGGACAATCGGTCGCTACGAAAAAGACTTGTGAGAGGAGTTACGGATCGCCTTAAAGCCTGTGGCGGCTTGTGGGCACATAGGCAATGGCCCGGTTCAACTGAAGGCAACGGCCTTCGATCCACTGCTGATGGCATCCTTATCTTGGTTGAGGGTTACCGGGATGGACTCATTGAGGATGTTGGTTTCATCGTATCTACCGTACGTCGTCATTTGTCCTTTAGCGAACCGCTGGGGAACGGCGGACTTTGGTTCTATCATGATTCATTTGAGTCTTCCGAACATGCACCGGACAATCCACAGAAACCATGCAATAACTTCGCGTGGGGCTCGTCAAAAGGAAATGCCCTAGTTCTGAATACTCATGTGTATACCCTCATCACTATTATGCAAGTCTTGAGATCTGTAGAAAACCTACCGACTCGTGATTCCCAAGATTTCAGTCAGCATGTAGAGGCTGGGTTAAAGGCATTAGAGTATGTTCTACAACCTAAAGGCGGATTAGGAGCATCTCTTTTTCAGTCTTTGGACGGTCTTGCCAGAAACCACTTATTTCAAAAAGGAAATGATTCCCAATCCAGGCCCTTTATTAACCGAGGGTTTGGATCTGTTTATTTTAACCGTCTGCGGCCTTTCCTGAAGGGGAGATTTCCCTGTTTCCAGTCCAAAGACGGTTATCTGGAGCGGGATATTGGATACGCCGGAATGGGGTTCAACTATCATCTGGTCAACACATGGGATTTGGCCAGATTAGCCAACCAATTAGAAAGGTCAGGGCATGGAAAACATCTCGCGGAAAAAGCAACCCAAATGGCTCTATCGGGCTTACAATACGTTTTCTCTCCAGAATACCGGAAGTTTTTAGACTATTTTGCACAATCTATCCCCGGCTATCCTATTCTCATCTGCGAAATTCTTTTTACTTTTTTCCTGCGAGAGGAACTTTTAAATGAGTTATGGATACAACGGTACATATCCATAAGACGTACAACCCTCCCAACACCAGCAATTCTCGGCTACGACCCATTGGTTATCAATCGTGGATTAACTAAAGAAATCCCCATGTTTCGTGAGTTTGAGATCAATACCGGTTCCGCCGACATCCTGATACTTTTGTCTGGACAATATTTGATTATTAATTTTACTGACGGCGATATCGTTTTGAAGAAGGCCATCATGCAGAAATATCAGTCAACGTGGAGAAGCGAGGCGTCTGTCGGTGCAGAAAACGGTAGGCTTCCACCACAGACTGCCGTGTTGTTACAAAGAAAATAATCGTTCTCAAAGTGCCGTGCACTAGAGGAGATTGCCATGTTTCGATTGAATGAAAATCAGGGTTCTCGGTGCCAACTCTCAATCTAAAATAGTCCCCGGGAATAATTTTCTAGCTTTGACTTCCTGAATTTACGTTTCTTTCTCTCTTTGTCTTTCAAGCTCTTCACAAATTTCATGATTCTGACTTTCACGTTTGTTCAATTTATGCAAGGCAAACCTGCTTGAAGCACCTCATCGTCAGAGGTTTAAGGTGGTTAGCCCTTTCACAAGGGATAATCCAGATTCAGCGATTTGTATTTGGGGCGATTCTCGCGCGTCTCATTGCTCCAAGCGAGTTTGGCGTCATGGTCATGGTTGCAACCTTTTCAGGCGTGGTCGCATTGCTCCAGTTGCAAGGGTTTGCCAGTGCGTTGATTCAGAAACAGAACATCACCGAAGCTCACAAAAGTTCCGTATTCTGGCTGACTCTTGCCATGGGTATTTTCCTGGCTTTGCTCATGAATGGAACCGCTCCCTGGATAGGCAAATTCTACAACAATGATCAGGTGATTCCTATTGCCCGTGTGGTGGCGATTGTTTTTGTCATTTCCTCTTTGGGCGCCGTTCACATTGCCCTCCTGACAAAGGCAATGGACTTTAAAGCTTTGAGTCTCGCTGATATTGTCGGTTCGGCTATCGGCGGTGTGATCGCTATCGTTCTTGCTTTTCGGGGAGCTGGGGTCTGGAGTTTAGTTTGGCAATGGATCATTACAGAAGTCGCAAGGGTCATCGTCCTATGGGTACTTTCTGATTGGCGGCCTCGCCTTTTATTCCGTTATCGTTCCATTTATGACATGTTGGGATTCGGTGTACATCTGCAAATATCGAGTTTTTTCAAATACCTAAACCAAAACATGGATAATATTCTCATCGGTACGATGTTAGGTAGCTCGTCATTAGGATATTATGACCGCGCCTATCAGCTCATGCGATTGCCGGCACTCCATGTCACGACCTTAATTGGGCGCGTATTTTTCCCTGCATTTTCGCAGTTCCAGAACGATCACAAAAAAATCCGGAAGATCCTTCTTCTATCTACACGGTTTATTGCCTTCATTGTCTTCCCTTTGGCGGTTGGAGCTATTGTCACCGCACCGGAATTCATTATCTTGCTATACGGTCCACAATGGACCTCAGCCATCTTCCCCTTTCAGGTTCTTGCCTCGGTAGGTGCCCTACAGGCTCTAGGGTTTTTTGGAAGCATCTACCTCTCGCAAGGCCGCACTGATATTTTGCTATATATGCAAATACTAGCAGTATCTTTAATCGTGCCGGCCATCTTCATTGGTGTGCGTTGGGGGATTGAAGGTGTTGCCATTGCCTATGCTATTGCCAATGTCCTGAGCGCAATTCCCAACCAGTTTGTCGGATTACGCATCATCGGTCTCCGCTTAAGGGATTATTATAGTAACTTGGTGCCGATGGCCGTTGCTTCAGCGATGATGGGTTCCTTCGTCTGGTTGGTGAGGTTTATGTTGCTGCAGAAAGGCTTGCCGGATTGGGTTACCTTCGCCGGATGTCTGATGGGTGGTGCGATATTCTATCTAGGATCAATGAAGCTGATCGCGTCAACAGTACTCCAAGAGCTTATAGACACCTTAGCGGAGACTCGTAATCACAACCGATCAATGCAGTGAAGAGTAAGTCATGCATGGGCTACCACAGATGAAGAAGAGTTCTTGAAGTTATCGAATCGCATGGGTAAATATGGGAAACGACAATGATTACATCCAAAGACCATAAATCAACCGCAGTCCATCTATTTTTAATGGTAAATATGTCCTCTTCAATGCTGAAAACCGGCGAATGACCCGAACGTCTTCCCACCTGAAGGCGAAAACGTATTTCTGTTGAATGGGAAGTATTACCGAATATCAAAGACACAGTATAAGAAGAATATTCGTTATCTTAACCAAGATTTTCCTGCTTACACGATTCCAGTAACCGTTAAAAATTGGCGGGTAGGACCGAAAGATGGCCATTTAAATGAGAAGACAACAAATCTGGTGATGGAAGATTTTGCCAAGAGATTACAAACGTTTCTTCAATAAGGTGGGGGATGTTTAGGCTATTTGAAAATGCCTTCAAGCAGTTCTTTTGCCCTTGCTGCGAGAGGCGATTGCGGAAGTTCGATCCGTTTGGTGTCAATCTCAGACTAAACGCCCTGTGCCCAAAATGCGGATCACTAGAGAGGCACCGCTTGTTATGGCTTTATGTCCAGCATCGTACGAGTCTCCTGGCGGGTCATCTTACATTGCTCCATGTTGCTCCGGAGGCTGTTCTTCAAAAGAAATTGAGTTCACTTCGTCACCTCGATTATGTCAGTGCGGACTTAGATTCGCCTATGGCTGAGATAAAAATTGACATTACCGATATCGATTTTCCAGACCATTTCTTTGATGCGATTCTATGCAATCATGTTTTGGAGCATGTGATGGATGACCGCAAGGCCATGAGCGAATTATTTCGTGTTCTGAAGCCCGGAGGTTGGGCAATCCTTCAATCGCCCATTGATATCAACAGAGAGAAAACATTTGAAGATCCTGAGATTGTTTCTCCTGAAGACCGTGAAAGACTCTACGGACAGCATGATCATGTGCGAATCTACGGCCGCGACTACCAAGAACAACTCGAGGAACAGGGATTTATTGTAAAAGTAGATGATTTTGTAGGCACCTTCGATGTCCAGTCGATCAAAAAATACGGGTTAATGGAAGATGAAGCGATTTATTTCTGCTTGAAACCTTTGTGATTCCCCCTTGAGTATTTTGCGGATGTTTGTCTGGGGGAAATATGGGAGAAAGAATGCGAGGTATAGTCGCAACGGACAATGGAGCATGATGCGCTCCTGTGCACTTTATGCATTGCAAAAAAAATATTCATATGTGTCTTTTATTGAAAATCCACCGGAGAGACAGGTGTCGGAGCTCTCATATTAAGAATGATTCGGATGAAACCTATGAAAAACATAGAAATCAATAGATCGGAGCCTCCAGTCGTCGCACACCGGGTCCATGAATACTATGAACTCAGTTCGAATTGGATTCATACCCAAGTGCAGCATCTGACTCGCTACCATCCGATTATACTTACCGAAAAGACGGCCAACTTAGGAGACCATGAATTTCCAGAATACTGTGCCCTTGAAGAGTGCCCTAGAGTAGAACGCTGGATGAACTGGATTTCCGGAAGAATTGTCGGTTATCCCGCTTCATTTAGCAGGATGATCCGCCAAAACAATGCACAGTTGCTCCATGCTCATTTTGGCTTTACTGGCTATCGGGTATTGCCTTTGGTTAAACGAACCCGACTCCCCCTAATTACATCATTCTATGGTGTTGACGCCTCTAAATTACCCAAAAAATATCCGATCTGGGGAAAATATTATGGCGATCTATTTCAGTATGGAACACGCTTTCTTGTAGAAGGTCACCACATGGGGCGCCAATTGATGCACTTAGGATGTCCCGAACATAAAATTAGCGTACAGCATCTGGGTATTGATTTGGCACGATATCCCTTGAAGCCTCGACAACGACAAAAAGATCAACCCCTCAAGATTCTCGCTGCTGCTAGATTCACGGAAAAAAAGGGGTTGCTCTACGTTATTGAAGCTCTTGCGAAATTAGTAGGCAAACACGTGAAGACCCAATTAACGATTATCGGCGACGCAGCTTCGGACGGTGATCCAGGCTATGTCGAAGAATCTCAAGCCACCAAGCAACTGATTATGAATGCCATTAGAAAGAATGGCCTTGCCGACAAGATAACTCTATTAGGCCTTCAGCCCTATGATGTTCTGGTAAAAGCTTACTATGACCATCATGTTTTTCTGTCGCCCAGCGTACAGGCTGAAAGCGGAGACAACGAAGGTGGGGCCCCTGTCACGTTGATCGAAGCTGGGGCAAGTGGTATGCCTGTTATTGCCACTCACCATTGTGATATCCCTGAGGTCATACAAAATGGAGTGACCGGTATGTTAGCCCCTGAACGGGATAGTGATGCCCTGGTTGAATGCCTTTTAACCCTTATGAATAATCCGCAACAAATGCTGGATATGGGTATGGCCGCACACAAGCATATTACAAAGGAATATGATGCGAAAATCCAAGGATCACATTTAGAGGAAATTTATGACGAGGTAGTGAGGGATCCTTTTTAGTGCAAGCCCGTCACTGTAGTTCAAGGAAAATTCAGACTCGATCATTCGGTATCGTCAACTCTCCTCAGGATACTCAACTTCTGAATTCACCGCCCATATGTTCGCCCTATCTGTAGCACCGTTTTTTAACATCCTCAACTACATCCATTGCCGTCAGCATGGAGTGACCTTGATTGTTGTATCGGTGCATGCCGTTGCTGCTCATTAAAAAAAAGTTATCAATACTGTCATATACCGTTCTGTCGCAAATAGCTTGATGTGTTAACTTGGGGCTATTTGAAGGAGAGCCTATGATGGAAGCCATATCCTTCAAAGGCCCGCATTTTCAGCAAGACATGATCGTGCAAAGCGTTCGTTGGTATCTCGCCTACTCCCTCAGTTACCGGGACTTCGAAGAAAGGAAACCGATTTGCCATGTGGTGCCACCAGCCTTTACGCACATACCCGTATGGGCAAAGAACTCATTGGGCTTTTCCATAATATAATTTACAGTAACCCAATTCCCTGTTAATTCCCTGTTATTGGAACCTCCCTTGAAAGTGTAAAAAACCAAATCCTTTGTTCTCATAGATAGTTCTTCTATTGCGACCAGAATTTTGTCCTTTCAATTGCCAAAAATTCCCTGTATTTTCCCTGTTAAAGACGGAAGGGATCCCTGGTGAATTTACTAGGTAGGGTTATATTCCATGTGAGAGTAATTGGCCGGTGACTGCGCACACCGCCAGCCAGTCTGCAACAAAATCGGCCTCTCTTTCATGGCCGAAATACTCCTCACAAGTCGGCGGTTAGACTCCTTTTGGGTCATGTTTGACACTCTCTTACAAAATCTTAGCCTTCATGCTGAGTCCTCTGTTTTGGCAGTTCCGTTCTAGCACATTTTTTGTATTTTCCTACTCGCCTAAAAAGCCCCTTATGAATTCCTGGCCTTTTGATTTTTGGTCTTTCTTTTGCTTTTACCATCTTTTAGGAATTGGGTGTATAGACATATTTGGAGGGTACGAATGACGGTTCTTGTTACTGGTGGCGCAGGGTTTATTGGATCTCATTCCGTGGAACGCCTGCTAGAAACTGGATGGAACGTTCGGGTTCTAGACAATTTTTCCTCGGGTGCAAGGAAAAATTTGCCGACTCATGATGCTCTGGAGATTGTCGAAGGAGATATTCGCGATTTCGATGCCGTACGCTTGGCTCTGGAGGGAGTTTCACATGTGTTACATCTTGCCGCCCAGGTGTTCGTCCAAGCTTCATTGGAAAACCCTCCAAACTCCTGCTCAATCAATGTACTGGGATTTGTTAATGTGCTTCAGGCCGCTCGAACTTCTGATGTCCAGAGAGTCGTGTATGCCTCCAGTGCGGCCGTGTATGGCCCCCCACAACCGTTACCTATTGATGAAACCCATGCCTGCCAACCCATGTCCCCATACGGGTTAGAAAAAAGTATCAATGATCAATATGGGAAGTTATTTGAGCAAGAGTTTTTCCTCCCATTGTTGGGACTTCGATATTTTAATGTCTATGGGCCACGTCAAGATCCTCGTTCTCCCTACGCAGGAGTCATTAGTAAATTCATCTCGCAATTGAAACAGCAGCAATCTGTCACAATCTTTGGTGACGGAACTCAAACCCGGGATTTCATTTTCGTCAAGGATATAGCGCGGGCAAATGTCGCAGCCCTGCAATCCCCTCTGACAGGAGTATGTAACGTGGCAACGGGAAAAAGTTGTAGTCTTTTACAAATGGTTCAAACCTTAGCCAAATGCACAGGACAACCGCTAGAAGTCGTCCACCAAGCTGCTCGTCATGGAGACATCCATTTCTCATCTTCGAATAATGACCGGTTGGGTCAGGTGTTGAATACGCAGGACTTCACTTCCCTTGAGCGCGGCTTGTCGCTCCTTGTGCAAGAAACAGAGGAATCATGCGAGTAAGCTCAGCTCATCTAAGACGGTCACCTAGTTTCCTGACCCCTCCCTGAGATCTCTTTCCAACGACCTCCTCCCTCCCGAGAGTCGAGGGTATTCCACCCGATTCCTGGAAACCGACCGCCTATCTCGACCTTCACCCACATGACAGGTCACAATGTATTAAAATTCTTGGGTACAGAGACCGCAATGACCGTCATCACAGAGCAGTCCATAAATTTTGAGAGGATCATGCCATTTCCCCAACTCGGTACCAAAAGAGAATCGGCTTTGTTTACGCACGCCTTTGGGGAAAACGCTTCCCTTTTATGGGGTTGAGCTCAATGATCCCGTAAAACTAGAAGAATGCCACTTCATTGAATGCTCACATTCTCCGCTAACCACTCGGCAGCCCCATCCGCTTCTCTAGCACTCCAAAAAATGGTTACAATCTCTTCAGGCGTAACTTCCTCTATCGGGATCCATCCGCAGGAGGAATGGAAAAGATTTCTGGGAAATGATGCCCCAAGACTATCTAGAGGTCCCTCTTAGCTCATGCAGTTTTTATTGATCATTTGCTATCCAGTTTTTGCGCATTTGGCGGTGATGACCCAGGTGCCAATGTTACATATGCTGGCAATCCTATCTCTCTCGTCGGGAATTTTATTTAAATGGTTGTGCAATGGCCAAATATTGCCATGGGGACTTCTCTGCCTTATTTCGCTTTCCGTGGCTATGTTGAGCTATCTCAACATGGGTGACATTCTGATCTATGCTTCCTCAATGATCATCCTCATCCTTTTATTTATTGTTTTTTTTCATTCCCTGTTCCCTGGCCACACCCCCTTGGTTACAGATATTGGCGAAAAAACTCGCGGGCCCCTGACTGAAGCCATGCGCCACTATACGCGAACGGTCACCATTGTTTGGGCATCGCTCTTTGGGGTGATGGTGACTTGGTCTATTTTATTAGCCTGGTTAGGCTCGCCTTCACTCTGGTCCTTATTTTCAAACGTCATTAATTATATTTTGGTAGGAAGTGTGTTCCTGGGGGAATTCCTTTTTCGAAAATGGCATTTTCCTGATCATGATCATCCTAATTTTTTTCAATACATTCGTATCGTCATTCAAGCCAATATTGGAAAAGCGTAAACCTTCATCTCTCAGCAGACCCGTCATTTTGTTGCGGTGGGTCCCACCACTCAATACCTTCCCTTTTTACCAATTGTGACATTTCCGTGTCCCACCATCCGGCGAAACTTCGTTCGTTGATACTCGAGGAAATGACTTTGAGGGACAGGCAAACCACACCTTGCATGACTGGAAATGTCAGCATCATAGCCGCCTATGACTTCGTGATCTCAATCCTTCAAACGGGTTTTCTTGCAATCATCAGTACTTCTGTCGGCTCTTGTTGTTTCTGTGGCCACCCTAAGAGTTCAGTGAACCCGTAGTCAGGACGCGACCACCAGGGTCTTGAGGTTTTAATGTCCTCATCCTCTACCGTGAAACCAAAAGATTTGACTAACTCAACATATTCGTCGGCTGACTTTTGGACGTTCTTCGGATGCCGAAAAAGTAGGCGCACAGGGAGTGAGTGAATAAAAGACCGACACGACTCTCCAACAAGTATAATGCCACCAGGCACGAGTACGCGATAAAACTCTTCTAAAGCTCTGGCTTGATCGGAAAGATGATGAAGGAGTTGATGGGAAAAAATGACATCGATCGATGCATCTGGGAAATCTAGGTTATAGACCGTCCCATTTTCACATTTTACCTGGCATTGACAACGCTGAGCCATCTCTCGGGCGCGAACCACAAATTCTCTATCAATATCGACGCCAATGATAGCCTTTGGTTGGAAATGTTGTTCCAGGAGTTCAAATGCTAATCCCTGATGACAGCCAATATCCAACATCTGAGTTGTCCCAGAAAGGCGGTTATTGAGAAGCTGTTTAAAATCAACGACAGCCTCGCGCAAAACATAATGAAACCAAATATTTGTCGTTAGAAACCACCGGCCAAATCGTGATTCACGAACCCATTCCCTTTCTTCCGTTTGGCTTTTTTCTAGTGCATCCATAACCGTCGGTAAATTTTCCTACGCCCTACCGTGTCTACAGAAATGCTTTTTCTATGCTGGGCAATGGAATTATTGACTCCCATTTCAAGAAGGAAGCCTATTTGGGTATAGTGACACACATGTCTCGGCATTTTCTCCCACGAAGGTCACGATGAAAACCGCATTAATATTGAGATTTATTGAAGCGATTCCTCTCTCTATTTTTCTTGTATATGCTGCCTCCATTGACCAGAGCCTATCCCAAAACTGGCAAGGTCCCTATGTCGTGAGTAGTGTGGCAGCTTTATTCATCACTCTATTTTTTTTGTTCAACAAGATCCTATTGAATCGCCTTTTTATTGGCATTCATATCTACCTCATCACGGGGAGCTTAGGATTCTTGACCAACCAAGTTTGGCTCAATCAGCTTTATGAGAAAATGGAAGCCTCAGCCATGCTGGCCTGGATTATTATTGCGGGTACAGGCAGTCTTCTATTGAGTTCAGCAGGATTTATTGGCGTCGTGTCCCAAGATAGGAAAAAAGTTGTCCTATTCTCTCTTTATTTACTACTTGTGGCTCAGATAGCCTTTTTTCTTTCCTTCTATCTGCAAGGCCAAAAACTTTATTCCGAGTATATTCCATTTCTGACATTATTTGCAGCACAAAGCTTACTAAAATCCCAAATGACCAAGACTACTCAATTTTAACTTATCCATCTTGTATGGAAGATAAAAGGAGAAACTGGCGTAGCCTGACAGATTTTTCACCAACTTATTTTTGAATATTCAGTGGTCGTCCCAAAGCGACGAGGAAATTCCAGCGCCAACTTAGCTCCTCCATCTACAGCACAATTTCTGACCGAATTCTTACTCACACAGTAGCCCGTGATACAGAACCTGCTCATTGACCGTGTGTTTCTTGAACAGACCGATTGTCACCGGAGTGCTGACGAGGGATAGGGTAGGTTTGACAAGGAACGTTTTGAAAATCTGATCAATGCCATCTCGAGCTCTATAGTGTTACAACTCTTCCTCAATGAAAGGAAGCGACTGAGACTCAAGAATTGACAGGCCTTTTTTCGGAAGACAGCAAACGAAGAATTTTGGCTAGATCTTTCTAAAGGCCAACACAATAATTGTGCCGAGCCAGCCCAGAAAGAGAATATTCATGAAAAATCCCTCCATTTCTCTCTTTATCGGTAGATTGGCTTCTTAAGTTAAGTTTTTTCTTGTTGCCAGCGATTAGTTCTCTTTCCTTTTCGTGGAATACCTCCAATATCTGTGCATCCCATGAACACGGAGCTCTGGTGTCATCAGATTGACAAGCACCTGAGAATGGAAAAACCAGACGAATTTAGGAGATCGGGTGTGAAACGGGTGGCTGCGGTCGAGGAGATCCTGAAAGATTGTTCATATGATCCAAAAGAACATCGGCCAACTCCCGTTTTGGCATACGTTGAATGGGACAAGGGGAAGAGTTCGGCGTGAGGACAATGACTTCATTGGAATCATTTCCAAAGGCAGATTGTTCTCCGCCAACTTGATTCACGATCAACATATTGAGTTGTTTATTCTGCAATTTGGTTTGTCCATGTTCGATGAGATCATCGGTTTCAGCCGCAAACCCTATCATGCGCTGGTTCGTGCGTAGAGCAGAAAGCGCCAACAAAATATCCGGCGTCCGTTCTACTGCAAGCGCTTCACCATTCCACTGATCTTTTTTCATTTTGTGGGAATGCGATTCTTTAGCTCGGAAATCCCCAACCGCCGCCGTCATGATTAGCGTCGTAGCCCAATCAAAGCGAGCAGTTAAAGCCTGTAACATCTCATGCGCTGTGACAACAGACACTCTCGTCACTCCCTGAGGACACTCAAGATGCGTCGGGCCGGAAACTAAAACCACCTCGGCCCCTCGAACCGCCGCTGCTTCGGCCATGGCATATCCCATTTTTCCGGATGAACCATTACTGAAAAACCGAACAGGGTCAATGGGTTCCCGCGTTGGACCCGCCGAAATTAAAACCCGTTCTCCTAACCAATCCCTTCGAGGTTGAAGAACATTGTGCACCGTCGTCAGGATGGTTTCCTCTGTAGCCAATCGCCCTTGCCCCCATTGCCCCGAGGCCAGTTCTCCATTCTCAGGCTCAACAATAGTTGCCCCTCTGCTTTGCAAAGTCTTTGCATGGGCTTGCACCGTTGGATGAGACCACATTTCTCCATCCATGGCCGGACAAATCACGAGAGGACATTGCAGGGTCAGTGCCATCGTTCCAAGGACATTGTCCGCAAGCCCCAATGCCAGCTTGGCCAGAGTATTAGCCGTGCACGGAGCGACAAGCATGACATCGGCTTGTTCAGTCAAAGAAAGATGCTTCATGTCCTGACGACCCGAAAACAAGTCACAAGTTACGAGCGAACCGGATAACACTTCAAAGGTGAGGGGTGTGACAAATCGCGTGGCTGAATTCGTCATCACGACTTGCACGCAGGCCCCTTGCTGAGTCAGAAGACGAAGAATTCCTATTGCTTTGTACGCAGCAATACTCCCGGTCACGGCAAGCACCACTCGCTTCCCAGCCAATTGAGAATGTGCCCCTGGCATTGGATAACCCTCGCTATCCTTCAGGCGTTGGTTCAACCTGAGCGATGCCATGTTGAGCGGTATCATCAATATACACACTCAACTCTTTTTTGATTTCTTGGGCGGTTTCATCAGGCTGGGCATAGAGGGCTGGATCGATAGGCCGTTGATTGGCCATTTTCGCGTCACGAATCGCCTGCTTAGCGTCATCTCCAATAAGATAGGGCACACTGCCTCCCAGAACTTCTTCAAGAGCCTTTGACGTGTCTTTAGTAAATTTACTGGCTCCATTGGACTCTGCGCCTCGCACTAATTGCTTGGCCCGTTGAGCCGCAATCAACACAATTCGATAGCGAGAATCAAAGTCTTTTTGATGATGTTGCGGTAATAACGATAATGCATCCATCGACTCACCTTACCCTTTCTGTGACAATAAACGATTTCCCTATTAAGTGTAGCGTACTAGACCTCATCATTGCAGCTCTTACCGAAAAACTTGCGCAGGTTCCACATGTGTGGTTTTCACTCGCTCAGCCATGATGACAGCTCGTAATTCCTGAATCGCCTGCTCTAAGGTCTCATTACGAATGGTATATTGGTACTCAGAATAGCTTCTCATTTCCTCTTGCGCTTTTTGGAACCGCCGATTTTGTTCTTCAAAAGAATCCGTGCCTCGCCCCGCCAACCGAGTTCGTAATGTTTCCAATGAAGGCGGAAGAATAAAAATACTCACTGATTGCTGCAAGGTTTTCATAACCTGCCGAGCACCCTGCACATCGATATCCAATAAAATATCGGTCTGTATGTCTGCCTCTTCTTCCAATTCTTTCCATGGAGTCCCATATAACCGCCCATAGACTTCAGCCCATTCTGCAAAGGCATGTTCTTCTATTTTTTTGCGAAACTCATTTTCATGAATAAACCAATACTCGTGGCCATTGGTTTCGCCGGTACGCGGAGGACGTGTGGTACAAGACACGGATAGGCGTATATCAGGAATGTCCTGTAAAATATGCCGGCAAAGCGTCGATTTTCCAACCCCGGAAGGCCCAGAAACGACAAACAAGAGTTTCTTCCCCTCTACGGTCATGCCGACTTACCTGCCAAGAATATTTGGAACATCTTATTCAATGTTTTGAACCTGTTCTCGGATTTTTTCCAATTCACTTTTTAACTCTACGACCTCAGCGGAAATCTCCCCATCGTTGGCTTTCGACCCAATCGTATTAACTTCCCGTCCCATTTCTTGCAGTAGAAAATCAAGTCGTTTTCCAACAGGCCCTTTCGCTTTCAGGGCAGAACGGAATTGCGCCACATGACTCTTGAGTCTGATGAGCTCTTCCGTCACATCGGTTCGTTCAGCCAACATCGCAATTTCTTGAGCCACCCGATCCATATTCATCGATTGGCCCTCTAATAATTTCGTTACTCGCCCCTTTAGACGGATGCCAGACCCTTGCAAAGCCAAAGGAATGCGATGTTGAACAGTACGCAGACGCCCTTCAATTGCATGAAGACGTTGGACCAAATCTTTTTGCAATACCGCCCCTTCGTTCTTCCGCATTTTCACTAAATCACCTAAGGCTTTTTGGGTCAGCCCAACTACAATTTTCGACATGTCTTTAATCGGAACGGGTTCTTCATTCACCGAAAACAGGTCTCGAAAACTAGCGACGACATTCACATCAATGGTTCCACTCAATTGACATTCACGCTGCAACTCTTTTAACCCATGAATGTACCGACGAGCCAGGTCTCGATCCAATTGAACCATTCTTTTCGTAGAAGAACCGCCACCATTGACTGTCACCATCACTTCAACACGCCCTCTTTCACACACTTGCTTGATCTGTTCTTTTAGATCCAGCTCCATACTCGAGAGAGTCTTCGGAAGACGGGCCATAATTTCACAAAATCGATGATTCACTGATCGAATTTCTACGCCTACCATGGTTCCCTGCGAAAGCATTTCTCGTTTACCAAAACCGGTCATACTTTTCATACGCGCGTTCGTTTCCCTTCCCACTCACAATCGTCATACAGTAAACACTGACCACAATGTGGCGTTCTGGCCTGGCACACATGCCGACCATGCAACAAGATTCGTTGTGTCCCTAGAGTCCATTGAGATTTCGGCATTAGCCATTGAAGATCTTCTTCGATTTTTGTTGGATCTTGGTCTGTCGTCAAGTCAAGCCGATTCGCTACTCGTTTGACATGCGTATCGACAACCACAGCGGGTTCGCCAAAATAACTCCCCAAAATGACATTGGCCGTTTTACGTCCCACCCCTGGTAGGGTCGTCAACTCATCCATCGACTGAGGAATTTCACCTTGAAATTGTGTGACTAGGGATTTCCCACACCCAATGAGATGTCGCGCTTTACTTTTAAAAAATCCCGTGGACTTGATCAGCAACTCTACCTCTACCTGATCAGCATTCGCAAAATCTTCGGCCGTGCGATACCGTGCGAAAAGATTCGGCGTCACTTGGTTCACACGTTCATCGGTACATTGTGCAGACAGAATAGTTGCTACGAGTAATTCTAAGGGATTATTCGAATCCAACGCGACGGTGGGGTCAGGAATAGATTTCTGTAACGCTGCTAAAATTCGTGTCACACGTTTTTTCGTAGCGGACTTCGACCTCTGGGGTCGAGAAACATTTTTCAGTGAAACTCTTGGAGTCACCATCATTCTCATCCAATGCCATGAGCTGAGGTCACATCCTCGTGCATCGTTTCAGCATGGGTTTCTCGAAAATGGGAAGTTGTCCCCTGGAGAGTTAAGAGCAGATGGTGTATTTTTTGTTGAATTACCTGAAGAGAGGTCTGCTCCAACGCCGAGCCGCCAATTCCCTCATATCGTTGACACAGATACTGCATGACTTCAAGGTCAATAAGATCCCCTTTATTGAAAAACCGGATGCAGGGGATATCTTGAAGTCCTAATTCCGTCAATATGTGTTCAACGGCAGTGATGTGCTGATCAGGATTTTGCCCATGGGCATCAATAACATGCACCAAAACATCCGCTTCTTCCAACTCTTTTAACGTGGTTTGAAATGCCGCAACCAAGTCTTTGGGTAATTCTCTGATAAACCCGACGGTATCCGTAAGAATAATTTCTCCCAAACTTGAAAAACGCCAGCTTCGACTCACCGTATCTAAGGTTTCAAAGACGCGATCGTTCACCGACACCTGACTGTCCGTTAAGGCATTGAACAGGGTTGATTTGCCGGCATTCGTATAGCCGATAAGAGAAACCACGGGTAACCCACGTTTGATTCGGCGCTTCCGCTGCTCGTGGCGACCCTGCCCAATAGACGTAAGGGCTCGTTCTAAATGTTGAATACGTTCACGAATACGTCGACGATCCGTTTCTAATTTTGTTTCTCCAGGTCCACGAGTTCCGATCCCACCAGCTAAACGAGAGAAGGCCGTACTTGACTGAGCCAATCTAGGCAGCCGATATCGCAATTGAGCCAACTCCACTTGGATATTCCCGATGTGAGAATGTGCCCGCTTCGCGAAAATATCAAGAATGACTTGTGAGCGATCCAACACACGGATATCCGTAATTTCAGAAATTCCACGAACCTGTGCTGGAGTCAAATCTTGATCAAAAATCAACATGTCTGCTCCAGATTGTAGTGCCTGAATCGCCAAATCCTTCATCTTACCAGAACCAAGGACATACTTGGGATGAATCGCGGAGGGACGCTGCGTCACACATCCTAAGACTTCAACATCTTGCGCCCGCACTAATTCCTGAAGTTCATCAAGCCGCTCTTGTTGAAAAGCCATATGGCCTATCCCTACACTGACTAATAAGGCACGTCCTTCTCGAATTCCTTCTTTGGATACCTGACAGCCTTTCAGAATATCCTGCTCTAAGGAGAGAATAAATTCCTGACAGTTCATCGAAAATGACTGAAAGGAGCAAGGCTGCAATTGCTTATATCCCTGATCCTTTGCAGAGCTTGGGACGTTATGGGCGACAAAAACATCCTGCAGGTCACCTGAATTGCCTACACCCAATGCCACAATCAAATCCAAACGAAGGAGTGCTAAATCCGTGAAATCATCCTGCGTTAATGATTGATTTTTCAAGTGGGTGTGGACCAATCGCACCCCACGCAACAAGCGAAGGCCGGAACGAGTTCTCGATAAATGTGGGATCACCAATTCATGATCATTGCCGATAATAACCGATTCGATTTGACCCTGCCGATTCACTAATAATCCAATTTGTCGGCGAGTTTCAAATGTCAGAGTGGCGCATTCACGAGCGACATCTAGCGTCACGACTTTTTCAGGAGGTATGTGTCGACGATACAGGCGTTCGATGCGCCCCACAAAATTGGCTTTTAATCCTTGAAGATTACCGAGTACCTGTGGAATGTTCTACCTCCCTCATTATCTGACCTCCACGCTCAGGTAGATGCAGCCACTTTCGCAACGAACTCGTTCTTGCATTGCCAAGTTGACAGGGCATCTTCATCCCAAGAGGCGAATTCCTGTCGTCGTAATTTTTCCAGTCCTGCTGCTGCAATCATAGCTGCATTATCGGTACACAATGACCGAGGCGGCAAAGTCAACGATAAACCATTGGCAACAACCTGTTCTTCAAGCTTCTCCCGCAAACGGGAATTGGCTGCGACCCCTCCTACAACCGAGATCGCTTTTGCTTTGTGCTGCCGTGCCGCATGACCGAGTTTTTCGACTAAGACGTCTACGATGGCTTCCTGATAACTCGCCGCAATATCTGCCACGGACACCTGAGTATCTGGGAGAGATTTTAATTTTTTCAGGTAATAGAGGAGTGAAGTTTTTAACCCACTAAAACTAAAAGTAGAATCACCACTACGCAATTGAGGCCGTGGGAATAAAACTGCTCGCCTGTTGCCCTCTTTCGCTAAAGCATCAATAGCCGGACCACCTGGATAGGGCAGCCCTAACATTTTTGCGCCCTTATCGAAGGCTTCCCCCGCCGCGTCATCCAAAGTCCAACCAATAAATTGTGGCTCCCCTCGTTTGGGAATCCACGCCAAATGCGTATGGCCCCCGGAAGCCACCAGCACCATCGCCGGAATTGGCATTTCAGGGTTGGTTAACCAGGCAGATGCAAGATGCCCCTCCAAATGATTCACCGTCACATATGGAATATTGAGAGCAAAAGCTAAGGCTTTTGCGAAGTTCACTCCAACAATCAACGCTCCAACCAGACCAGGTCTGTTGGTAACCGCGATGCCTGTGATATCAGCAAGAGAAAGTGATGCGCAAGCCAAGGCCTCTTTTGTTAGAACCTCTAATCGTTCCATATGACGACGAGAGGCTAACTCTGGCACAACGCCGCCAAAGGGTGCATGCATATCGGTTTGGGAGTCTAAAACATTTGACTGGATTTTTCCTGTACCATCCAATATGGCAACAGCAGTTTCATCACACGATGTCTCAATGCCTAATACCAAGGCCTGCATTTCTAATGAAAACCCTTTCCAAAACAATAAGACCCTCAAAACTTGACGTCCTGAGGGTCTTATCTAAGCTTACGTTGCGCTTATTGCCAATCACACACTCGCTAACACTTCTTCCTCAATAAAATTTGGCGTCTGATCGACAAGTACAACTTTTATTTTTTTGGCCTCTTTAAATCGGCCTTTAATGAGCTCTTCCGAAAGAGGATCTCCTAAACAACGTTGAATCGTCCGCCGAAGTGGTCGAGCACCGTATTGCGATTCAAAGCCTTCATCAATGAGCCACTGTTTCACTTCATCATTGACATCTAAATGTACCCCTCGATCAACTAATCGAGCATTCAATTCCCCAATAAGAATATCAATGATACTGAATAAGTGTTCCTTGGTAAGTTGATGAAAAACGACCATTTCATCAAGACGATTCAAGAATTCCGGACTGAAATGTTTTTTCAACTCACCCAAGACTTCGCCCTTCACTCGAGAGGTATTTTCGGATTCCACATCACGCTGAAATCCGAGAGACACACCCTTTTGAATAAAACGAGTCCCGATATTTGAAGTCATGACTAGAATCGTATTTTTGAAATCCACCTTTCGACCTAAACTATCGGTCAGGACCCCATCATCAAGTACTTGCAACAACACATTAAAAATATCGGGATGGGCTTTTTCTATTTCATCGAACAACACCACCGAATAAGGACGACGTCTAACCTTTTCAGTTAATTGTCCTCCTTCTTCATAGCCCACATAACCAGGAGGGGCTCCGAACAATCTTGAACTGGTAAATTTTTCTTGATATTCGGACATATCTACCCGAATCAAGGCATCGTCGGTGTTAAACAGAAACTCCGCCAACGCACGAGCTAATTCCGTTTTCCCAACTCCGGTAGGTCCTAAGAAAATGAAAGACCCAATCGGCTTTTTAGCATCCTTCAGTCCAGCACGTGACCGTCGGATAGAGCGGCAAATAGCCGAAATCGCTTCATCCTGCCCAATAATGCGTTTATGAAGATAGTCTTCCATATGCAAGAGTTTTTCCGACTCCTCTTCTTCTAATCTAAAGAGAGGAATGCCCGTGATTTTTGAGACGACATAGGCGACATCTTCACCAGAAATAACGGGGCGATTTTTCTCTTGTTTTTTCTTCCAATCTTGTTTGGCATCGTCTAATAATTTTCTAAACTTTTCTTCTTCCTCACGAAATTTTACCGCTTCTTCAAAATTCTGCAAGCCAATAGCGACCTCTTTTTCACGTGCTACCCGCTTCAGTTCTTGATCTAGTGATTTCAATTCCGGGGGAAGCGCATAAGTCAACAATTTCGCACGAGAACCGGCCTCATCAATCAAGTCAATTGCTTTGTCAGGCAAAAATCGATCAGTGATGTAACGATCCGTCAGCTTCACAGCCTCTTCAACCGCTTCATCTGTATAATCAACACCATGATGTTCTTCGTAGCGATCACGCAGACCTTGAATAATACTAATCGTCTCTTCTACAGACGGTGGCTGCACATGAATGGATTGAAAGCGCCGTTTCAAAGCTCCATCTTTTTCAATATGCTTACGATATTCATCAAGCGTGGTCGCGCCGATGCATTGAATTTCACCACGAGACAAAGCTGGCTTCAACATATTAGCGGCATCGATGGAGCCTTCAGCCGCACCAGCACCGACCAAGGTATGCAGCTCATCAATAAATAAAATAATATTTCCTGCCTGAGAAATTTCTTTCATGACAACTTTCAGGCGTTCTTCAAATTGGCCACGGTATTTTGTGCCAGCCACCAGAGAGCCAAGGTCTAATGCAATGACCCGACGATTTAACAAATTGTCAGGAACATCCAATCCAATAATCCTTTGCGCCAATCCTTCAACAATGGCGGTCTTCCCAACACCAGACTCGCCAATGAGCGCTGGATTATTCTTGGTTCGCCGACTCAGAATCTGAAGAACCCGTTCAATCTCATCAGCCCGCCCAATGACAGGATCTAGCGTTCCTTCTTGAGCTAATTGGGTGAGATCTCGCCCGAATTCATCTAGTGCTGGGGTGCTACTTTTTTTATCCCGTTCTCTCGTCCCTGTTTTCCGTAAAAATGTGACGGTTAATTGCCGGGCAGTAAGGAGATTTGCTCCCAAACTCCGCAACACTTTCCCACCAATGCCTTCTTCTTCACGAAGAAGTCCAAGAAGCAAGTGTTCGCTGCCAATATGGTTATGCCCCAAGAGTCGAGCTTCCTCGACACCATATTCAATCACCTTTTTAACGCGAGGACTAAAAGGAATTTCTCCGAATGTGACAGTCGTGCCACCACCGGGAAGATTACGTTCAATTTCTAAACGGATTTGTTCAGGCGAGAGCCCCATTTTTTTGATAATCATCAGAGCAATGCCATCTGACTCTCGAAGAATGGCCAGAACCAGGTGTTCGGTACCTAAATAATCGTTTTGGTGCCGTTCCGCTTCTTCTCTGGCAAGGATGATAATTTTTCTACCACGATCCGTAAATCGTTCGAACATTGTACCTCCTCTAGCCGAATGATATGCGAAACTTTTCGCTCACCAATACATTTAGAACAAACAAAAAACTTCAGAAAAACTCATGATTTCAGTCTATCCGTGACCCCCTAAAACTGTCAAGCAAGACACTAGCATACACAGGTAAAAAGCAAGGAAGGTTATCACAAACTCTACCAACAAAATTGCTTCAAAGAAAGCCTTGGATATGAGGAAAATTTTGCCTAGTCAATTGTAGAAATTTCGGTGCTTGCTATCGGCTTCACCAAGAGACTACCATCGGGTTTCCCAGCTAGGCCACCCCCCATAAGTCATGACACCTCTTCAAACAATTGGCATCCTCACTAAACCTTCTGCGCCAAACATGCGCCAGCGAGTAGCGCAAGTTCAAGATTGGCTTCGAATTCATAAGAAAACAGTCCTTCTTGACTCAACAGACCTCCCTCCCTCCCCCTCCTGTCCCGAACGACAACACATTGCCAAACAGGCAGATCTTCTCATTGTCCTTGGAGGCGACGGTACGATGCTCAGTGGGGCACGTCTAGTGGAACAACGTGGCATTCCCATATTAGGAGTCAATATGGGCGGATTGGGATTTCTTACCGAAATTAACTTTGACGATCTACCAAACGCCTTAGAGCAAATTTTCTCAGGAGCCTATCAATTAGATACTCGCTTAATGCTAGTCGTTCGCATTCGGCGAGCTGACCACATCATCGGCACCTATACCGCATTAAACGATGTGGTCGTGAGCAAAGGACATTTGGCAAGAATGATTGCCACAACGGTTTCCGTCAATGGTGCGTTTATGACCAACATGCAAAGCGACGGACTCATTGTCTCTACCCCAACTGGGTCGACAGCCTATTCGCTTTCCACAAATGGGCCAATTTTAGATCCAAGCCTTGAGGCTCTCCTCATAAATCCTATCTGTCCGCACACATTGTCACATCGGCCATTCCTATCGCCGAGCAGTGTCTCTATTAGCATTAAGCTCACCAGCCAAGAAGGAGCCCTGGCGACAGTTGACGGCCAAGAGGGAGAAGAAATTTTCACAGGTGACATTGTTGAGATTCACGCTTCCGAGCACCGCACCCAGCTCATTCGTTTTCCCGGTCGAAGCTATTTCGAAGTGCTTCGGACAAAACTCCGGTGGGGCGATGGACTAGTGTAGAACCGAAAGGCTTCTCCGCACCTGATCTGCCTACGTCCTAAAGATACTTCGGCCACGCACAAAGAACCTGTGATTCATGTGGGAATGATTCTAAAAAAGTGCGGCAGGATGAATTTATACCAAAAAAAATACGGTAGGCACTTATCCTTTTACGGGGAACACTCAGGGCATTCATTCCGCTCATCCGCCATATGAAATTCTTCTGAGGTCAAAGGAAAGAGTTGGTCGCACATTTCACAATAGCGGATCTCAAAGAACGCGATGCCATCTTCGTTGATTTCACAGGGTAGCAATAAATCCAGAGGATCATAACCCAATGTCTTTTCGTCCGGAAATTTCACCACAGCCAAGCGAACATTGAAAAACTCAAAAACCCCCTCTTGCCCTTTATATCGATCCTCATGACCAATCACATAGACCGGCTGGCCTTTACGTTTGTTACGCAAATCCTTTAAGGTTCTTTCGGTTTGAGTCGCACAAGAAAATTCTTGAGGTAATGTCGCGTCGCTCATCCTATCGGGTATCCAACTACTTAATAAATTGTAAAAAGTCGCATTCCATAACTAGGCGGAACAGCTTGTAGCATGGCCTCAAAAAGGAGGTCAAGGTCTCGAAGAATGCCCGTTAATCGTCAAAAGGAGATGCTCGCATGTCCAAAATCACCATTTATCAAAAACCCACATGCTCAACCTGCCGAACTGTCATCAAATTGGTTGAGGAAAGCGGCCAACCCTATACAACAGTCAATTACTATGAAAAACCGTTTTCAAAGTCCAAGCTCAAAGGACTGCTGAAAAAAGCAGGGCTTAAATCCTCTGACATCATCCGCAAGAAAGAAGACCTCTATAAACGGCTCAATCTTGCACAATCTCATTTCACAGATGATGAACTCTTAGGCATTCTGATTAAACAACCAGATTTGATCCAACGTCCCCTTGTCCAAAAAGGCGACCAGGTAATTCTCGCCCGCCCACCAGAAACCGTCAACCAGCTACTATAGGCTAATGTACAATGCCTTTTCAGCGTTTTCTGCTTTTAATGTAGGTTTCCCCAGAAAGCGCCTTTTTCTGTCTTAAAAGGGGCGTGAGGCTGAGGCTTCCCCCCCTGTCCCGAAATATTCGGTTTTGAGATATTGGTAGGCTTCAATGATTTTACGAAGTTCCGGCTCCGTACTGCGATCGCCCTGCCGATTATCGGGATGAAGTTTTTTGGCGCGTTCACGAAATGCTCGCGTCACCACCGGCAATGATGAGCCAAATGCAATGTCTAAAATTTCGAATGCTTGAATGGCGGATCGCACTTCTCCCGCCGGTTCCATCGGGTCCCCACCCCCACCAGTTGCTGCCTTAAAGAAATTAAAAAGATTAATCTTGCGCCGTCGACGCCGTGGCCGTTGGCGAATTTCACTTTCAAATTCTTCAAAACGATCCTCAATAAATTCCAGACGGGATTCCAGTCGCTGAGCCGCGTTCACTTCACAAATTCCCTCGACATCCGCTTCAACCACAACCAGCATTCGATCTACTTCCAGCAAGCCCTCTTCTACACGCAAGTAGGCTTCCATCCGCTCTTGAAACATCGTCTCAATGGCAAAATCTAAACTTAGTTCCGCCTGCGCACGAAGTTGGGCAATGCGGCGAGTCATCCCGGTGACAAACTTTCGTCGGTTATGATTATTTAGTGCCATACCCTCTGCTCAAATGCCGTCCTGGAACAAAAACGGGCCAGTATACCATAACCTTACCATCTTGAATGAGGCGGGTCTTTACTTTCAACGCCTCGACTCGGACAATGAATCAGGGCATTGCCCAATATTTAGAGGGCTTGGTATCCTGCCTATCTTTGCCCCTTCAATGTGGCCTCACAAGACTTAGAAAATTACCACGCGAAAACTTTTCATTATTTTCATTCATTCACCACGAAGACCCTTAAAGGAGAAACCCATGACACACAAGGCTTATCTGATAGGAATCCTCCTCGTATGGATACCGGCTCTTCCGGCTTTAGCCGTAAATCCTGCTGGATACGGGAGTGCCGGTGGAGAATTCAATATTAAAATTTCCCGAGTACCCTCCAATGAACGCGCGAAAGCCAAAGCGACCAAATCACCATTCGAGGCCACTCCTGAGATCCTAGCCGAAGGGAAAGAAATTTTTCTTGGGCGAGGAGGCTGTATCAGTTGTCATGGAGCCGAAGGCAAAGGAGATGGGGCTGGAGCCAAAAATTTGCCCATTCAACCACGAAATTTCACCAACCCAAAATTCAACAAATACCGTACGCCAGGTGAAATGATGTGGGTCCTCAAAAACGGCAGCATGGGGCAAACCGGCCGAGTGCCCGGCACAGGCATGTTGCCAGTTGTTCAACCGAATGGATTCATTTCTGAGACCGATGGCTGGAAAGTCCTCTTGTACGAGCGAAGCCTTGGCGAGAAGAAATAGCCTATGGGAATGCTGAAAAAATCCGCCAGCGGCGCTCTCGCAATTTTGCCGTGCTCACGTATTACCAGTACGATCCTGGCGTCAAAATGGCTGCGCCTTCCTGCACAGACTTTTTTGAACGTTCCCTCCCGTGTATGACCCTGGACTGACTATGAAGATGTACGGACCATCATCGTGAAATATTTCATAGTCCCCCTATCACCATTTCGAATTTCTCAATCGAAAGCTTGCAAGCACAATCAATCACTCTAGAGATGGGAACATCCCTTTCCTATGACTAATATTTCACACGACGGCCAATCCAACCGACTGATTCACGAAACCAGCCCCTATCTATTGCAACATGCACACAATCCTGTGGATTGGCATCCCTGGGGCAAGGAAGCCCTCAAGCAGGCCAAAGAACACAACAAGCCTATTCTGTTGTCAGTTGGCTATTCGGCCTGTCACTGGTGCCATGTAATGGAGCGAGAATCCTTTGAAAATGAGGCCATCGCAGAACTCATGAACAAATATTTCATCAACATCAAAGTCGATCGTGAAGAACGACCCGACATCGATGAAATTTATATGCAAGCCACCACGGCCATGAACCAGGGACATGGCGGATGGCCCATGACTGTGTTTCTGACTCCCGATCAAGAGCCGATTTTTGCCGGCACCTATTTCCCACCCACCGATAAATGGGGAAGACCGGGCTTTGGGTCCATTGTGACAAATATTGGAGAGACCTGGATCAAAGACCATTCCAGTATTGTGCAACAAGCCGAACGGTTTACCTCAAAACTGCGTTCGGCATTACAACCGACCTCGCCACTGGCCGTGGGTGAAGCCGATATTGAGAGCGCGGTGAAACAGTTCGCACAAGATTTCGATGCACGGTACGGCGGTTTTGGGCGGGCGCCAAAATTCCCACCTGCCACAGGCCTGTCCTTCCTGCTTCGTCAATATCATTGGAGCCGACAGGACAAAATACTCGCCATGGTCACCAAGACCTTGGATGGCATGGCCACAGGGGGCATGTACGATCATATGGGTGGAGGCTTTGCTCGCTATTCCACTGACGATGAATGGCTCGTTCCGCACTTTGAAAAAATGCTGTACGACAATGCCCTGCTGGCTCGCACCTACATCGAAGCCTTTCAAGCCACAGGCTTAGAACGCTACCGCAAAGTGGCGGCCGAAACCTTGGATTATATTCTACGGGAAATGACGGATCCCGAGGGTGGCTTCTATTCAGCCACAGATGCGGACAGCGAAGGCGTGGAAGGCAAGTTTTTTGTTTGGACACCAGAGCAGATTCGAGAAATCGTTGCTGATGAAGAAGATGCGAAAAGATTTTGTGCCTATTACGACATCACCGAGGACGGGAATTGGGAAAAGAACAGCATTCCTCGCACCCCGAAATCCCTCGAAGCAGTTACTAAAGAATTAGGGTGCACTCCAGAAGAACTCCAGGGCACGATTGATCGCGTTCGTCCTCTCATTTACCAAACCCGTCTCAAACGCATTCCACCTGGCTTGGATGACAAAATTATCACGGCGTGGAATGGCATGATGATTGGTACGATGGCGGAAGCCGGACGGGTATTCAATCACCAACCCTATCTTCATGGTGCGATTCGAGCGGCTGATTTTCTCCTCACGACCTTGTCCAGACCAGGAAATCACCTATGGCGAACCTATCGCACCGGGAAAGCCCACTTGAATGGGTGCCTCGAAGATTACGCCTATGCCGCCGAGGCCATGTTGGAAGTCTATGAAGCCACGGGCATTGAACGGTATCTCTATGAAGCCGTCGGCTTAGCTGAACGGATTGTGGAAGACTTTGAAAATCGGGAACATGGTGGATTCTTTACCACTGCCGTTGACCACGAAACGCTCATTCTTCGAGGACGAGAAGGGGCCGATGGCGCCACACCAAGTGGCAATGCCGTGGCGGCATCAGTTCTCGCACGTTTGTCATTCCACTTTGACCGCGAAGATTTTCGTACGGCAGCGACAAATGCCGTCCGAGCGTACGGACAACAAATTGGGCAAGTCCCGCGAGGATTCCCCAAAAGCCTGATGGTCGTCGATCTCTTACTTCGAGGC
>JAJDBR010000070.1 GCA_029261275.1 Nitrospirales bacterium | reverse complement strand
CTCTTCCTGATCTGCTTTGGTACGCTCCTGCATCGTGGCGTCTCTCCTTTGTGGTTGAAGGTGGATGTTTGGTCACAACCATTTCAACTCGAGACGCCGCGTGTTTTCAACTCGCTTGTGCACTACTTTCGAATATAGCTCGGTGGTCTAACGCAGGTGGGTTTTAACCGAAGTTGCACCAAGGGGAAATTGCAAGGGATTATTGAGGAATTTTTAGGATGGAGGGCATCTGAGCCAACCGCCATTCTGAAAAAGACTGCTCTTAGGCTTTGGTATTGACGAGGCTGGCTTGTTGGGACCTGTACCATTGGAGGATGTCGTGTTGGGCGATATCTTTGTCGGATTCAAACATGAACTTAATGCCTATGACAAGTTCGGTTGTGGGATGTACCCATTCGATTGATCCTTGAAATTTGGAGTGGTGATCGAACCCAGGCAATCGACAGCTTAGGAAAAGATGTAAGGAGGACACTTTTGGCCAAGCCGAATGGGCGATGCTAAATTGACACCCGGTTGGAGAAAGATTGCTTAATTGTACTGGAAGAACCGCAAGAATTTGCCCCTTCTTACTCAGTGGTCGAACGGCACCAGGAAGATCGATGGTTAATCGAGGGAAACAACGGGGAACTTGACGTGTGGTATTGGGAGGAGCTTCTAAGCGAATGGCGGGGGGAAAGGTGAGGAATTCTTGAATCACGGTATCAAATTCATAAATTTCGCCATCAATGTACGAGCGACCCTTGCAGGGGAGACCCTTTGCTAGCAATTCAAGGGAGTGATCTTTGGGGATGGCGCAGAGGAGCGAGTGATCAGGTCCTAATCCTAGAAGAGATGAGCGGATTAAGATATTTTCGGGACTGGACGCAATGGTTAGCCAAAGAACATTCGAGCCCATGGAAGGGTAGTGAGACCTTGTACTCATCATTTTCTTTTCGGTTGAAAGGCTTCATGCTACAACGGAAATAAGAGGGAAACAATATTGAGGCAATGTAAAGAACAGAAAGGTCAAAGAAAATACAGGAACACTATAGAAATTCTTGAAGAAAGAAAGCGAAGGAACATGCCAAATCGATAGAAAAACACTCTTTTTTTAAAATGTGTTTCTGGTGGCAAATGAAGAAGGCTTTTTTAGATTATTAGAGATGGGATTGGTCGTGTGGTGTATTGGATATTTCCGGGATGATTTTATCGGCCAGATCTTGGGCAGAAACGGAGTATGTGCCATTTTCTAAAGCGGTTTGAATGGCAAGGATCCGCTCTTCTCGGATATCTGGAAGGTCAGCCATGGCTTCGGTGTATCGATTGATTTCCTGTCCTGTTTGAGAAATGATGACGGGTTCTGATTGTTGAATGGTCCTTGCATGTTCGTTCTTGTCTTTAGAATTGGTAGAGGATGGGAGCGTCTCTGGGCTGGGGGGAGGTGTACCGTGAGGAGAGGAAGTTGAAGATAGTGGTTGCATGTTTTCTACCGTTGAGAAAGTGAATAATTGAAATCATAGGAAATATTGGCGAAAGAATCAAATAGAGCACACGAGGGATTTCTATGGAATATTTGGTGTCGGCTCGAATTGCACAATTGCAGGTCATTGATCCTGGGGAGATTCGCCGAGTGCAATTGGTATTGCCACAAGAGGCGGAAATTGCCGGTAGGCGTTTCCCGCTTCGGGATATGATGCGGCCGGGAACGGCGTTTTTGGCAAGGCCTTGGGGTAGTCGGACGGAGAAATATCGTCGGCGTATGTATACGCGATCAAATTCGTCGAGCGATGAACCCGGTGTCCTTGAGACGTTTATTAATCATACGCATCGTCCACAAGCAGACACGTCAATTTGGTGGCAGTCTCAAACAGCTGATGAGTGGAAGAAGGCCGGGAAAGGCATTGATGTTCGTGTAATAGTCAATGAAAGCCAGGGTATTGCGACTGTGTATGAAAATACGGTGATGTGTAAGGAATCAAATCTTCGTTTAGAGCCTGACGGAGAGTGGGAAGAACGACGGTTGGTGTGTGTAGCTTTTGGCACTGGTATTACTCCGTTTCTTTCTTACGTCCATTACTTGGCGCATGGGAAATGGGAGAACAAAAAGAGAGGAGGTTGTGGTCATATGACCCTCATTGCGAGCGTGCGTCATGAAGGACAATTGATGTTTCATCAAGAACTGCTAAAGTTGGCCGAGCAGTTCCCAAGTTATTTTCGATATATTCCGGTCTTAACTCGATCCTGGCCGAGTGATTGGCCGTCTTACACAGGACGATTAATTCGCGCCCGTGTTCTGCCTTCTGGAGAGGAGCAGATTGATCTGTCGGGTTTGCATGAGTCCGTCCCAGATCTCTCACACTGTGACCTTCGACTGTGCGGAAGTGTCGAGGCCTGTCAGCAATTGATGCAGGGCTTGAAAAACGAAAATATTTGCCCCGTTACCGTGCGCAAAGAATCATGGTAGATACCTAGATGACGACAGACAATATGTCCTTGGGAGAGTTTCGGCTATTCTATTTTCATGGTAGGGCGTGTAATTGAGTCTGGAATGGTGACGTTAGGACGTTTGAGGAGGCGAATTACTGGTCGCCCGATAAAAGAATGGTGGCCACAAATGAGGCAATGAATACTGAGTGTGATTAAGAGTTCTTGTTCTAATTGTTCCAAGTTAATGGTGCGAGACCCACAGCGCGAACAACGAGGATGCTTGGTGACCTGTGTCGATGTTGGCGTGGTTTTCGTTGCCAACTTTTTTCTCAGGCGTCCTCGTTTAGCTGGTGTTGTGGGAATTTTTTTCATGATCTAATCCTTCGTCAAAATTTCTTTAAGGCTTCCCAATAACCCTAACAAGTTTTGTGCCAGATGAAAGATGCAAGAATGAGCAGTAATCTCTACTAATCCCGCAACAAATGGCCACTTTTTTTGAATCAGTAGGTAATTTCTTCCGTCAGCACTCGGCTAAAATGTGAACGCAAATGCTTGAATGAGACTTTACTGAGTGCGTTGGACTGGTTTTGATCGGTCTAAAATGGCATCAGCCCGAGCCAAGAGGTTAGCGGCTTCAGTGGGGCGTTCTGCAGCTTGTAGAACACGGGCGTATCGTTTGAGGATAGCGGGAATATCTGGGTGGTTTGGTCCACTGATGTGTTCTTTGATCTCGAGGGCTCGTTGGTATTGATTAGCAGCTTTATCGTATTCTTTTCGGTCCTGATAAAAGTTGGCCAAGCTATATAAACTACTCAAGAGGAGCGGGTTCCCTGGTTCTAAAGTCTCGGCATTTTTGATAGTAGCCAATAACTGTTGTTCAACCAGAACTGATTGGGTCTTTGTGCTATGGCGTTCGAGAGGATAATCACGAGAGCGCTGGTTGCAGGCTGAGACTAGGATACACAGAAGAAGCAAGCCTCCACAAAGGATAAATCTTTGTATGCCTTGGCAGAGTTTTATCATAGTTTCGAGAAGTATGGGGAGGAATATAAATGGCTTGGGCTTTTATGAATTCTATGAACTTTAGAACGATTTCTGCAAGGCAATCGTTTGGCGGGAACGCTTTTATTATTAAGTAATGTTGCTTTAAAAGGAATTTTGTATGTCGATTGTTTGGTGTTCGATTTCGGCTCATGGATTTGGCCATGCTGCACAAGTGATTCCCATTTTGAATGAATTAGGACAAATAGACAAAAATGTGCATGTGGTTCTTCGAACCGAGGTTCAGTCATCAATATTTGAAGAATATTTGCAGGTACCGTGGGAATTGCAGGCGGTTCCCCAGGATATCGGCTGTATCCAACGAGGCCCCTTGGAGATTGATCTTGAAAGCACATGGGCAGCTTACGAAGAGTTTCATACAAATTGGAATCAACGAGTTGCTCAGGAAGCTCAAGCTATGAATGAGGTGAATCCCGATCTGGTCATCTCTAACATTTCCTATCTGGCCGTTGCCAGTGGGGTTCAAGCCAATCGCTCGGTGGTTGCGATCGCCTCGCTCTCTTGGGATCAAGTATTAATCGGCCTTGTGCCATATTTGAAAGCGGAGCATCGAGTGATTGTTGAGCATATTCAAAACGAATATGGCAAGGCGAATCAGCTCATTCGACTGTATCCATGCATTGATATGCCTGCTTTTGCGTCTCTCACTGACACCGGTCCATCTTTTCCTCTTGCGAAATCATCAGGGAAAGATCTACGGAAAATCTTGGCAATGCCAAGAGGGGAAAAGCTTGTATTTATTGCATTTGGTGGGGTACCGCTGACTGGTCTTCCCTTAGAACAGATGGAATCGTGTGAGGGATTTCAATTTTTAGTATCAGGGGTTTCGTTTGGTTCCTCGTTAAATCGAATCCATCGAATAGAAGAGGTCCCAATGCCTTTTGGCGAAATTATGCGGCAGGTCGATGTGGTGATGACAAAACCAGGGTATGCCACCATAACCGGGGCGGTTTATTATGGGATTCCTGTGGTGTATGTGCGGCGGCATAACTTTGTGGATGAACAACCGTTGATGAACTATATACACAAATATGGACGTGCTCTGGAACTGACGCATAAAAAATTTGAATCAGGTGATTGGAATTGCACCCTGAAATTGGTATTGACGTTACCGATTCCGGCAGAACTCCCTCCTATGCCAGAACCCCATGCTGTTGCTAGTTGGTTGTCGGAATATATAAAGGCATGAGGCCCTAGGCAATGTTTTCGGGACGCATTACGTACTCTCAGGAATTGGAGATGGGTACGATGTTACGGAAGTAGCCTCAAGTACATTGAAAATATCTGACCCATTTCTATCCTGTTCTTTGAAAAATATCCCTACGACTTCAACCATTTGATTCATGCTAATGGCTGGTGGGCCTAGAGTACGGTCATGGCGGCCATATACAATAATCGAATGGGTTCCTTGTACAAGGCGAAACACAAAGTCTAAATATAGTTCCGTTTTATCCAGGTGCAGTTCCGGTTGGGTAATGCGACCTCGGAGAGCAAGGAACTGTTGATGATAGTTCTGGGTATTTTCAAGAAGATCGGGAATAGAGACCTGATCAGGTAATATGCTAACGGTCAAAGCTTTTGGCTGAGGATGAGAGAAAGGTGTGAGGGCGACGTGTGGGGCCATGTAAGGGGTTTTTATTGAAGCGTTGGTTTGGTGAGTAAAAAATCCTCCATTGGAGAGGAAGAATGTTGTTCCGATAAAGAGGATGCAAGAAAGGTAAAGAGGAATCATGGTCTGGCTGGTCTGTTAGGAGCTCATATGTTGAGGAAAATAAAGATTAAGATTCTTTCAGGAATCGTTTCATAGGTGTAAGTCGAACTAAATCTGTAAGGAAATGGTAACATGCCTACGCTAAATTATTATGCGGTCCTTGAAGTTTCTCTTCAAGCGACACAGGATGAAATTAAGAAATCGTATCGCAAATTAGCTCTTCAATATCACCCTGATCGAAATCAAGGGAATCGTCAAGCGGAGCAGAAAATTCGCGAGGTCAATGCGGCCTATGAAATTCTTGGCGATCCAGATGCGAGAAAAACGTATGATCGATTACGGTTGGGACATGTGGGACCCGCGATGTCTCGTCAAGAAGAGGAATGGGAAGAGACCCCCGCTCCTGGGGTCGTCCTGCAACGCATGGAAGGGACGCTCTGCGAAGAGGCTCGCAAACAATTGTTTAAGGTGATGATAAAAGACACTGGCCGAATTAAAGAGGAGTTGAGCCGAATTCGTGAACGGGTCATTTCAGTGCAGGGATATGATACTTTTTTGGAAAAAATTGTGACGCAATGTGGAGAAGAAGGCCTCAAAGACCTTGTGACTGAAGAATTAGAGCAACTTCGTGAACACCTCGTGGATATTGCCGTAGAAATGGTGTGTTCCGAAGTCCCAGGCTCGTTTCAGGGGTCGAAGGCCATTGCTCAGGTTAGACGAACATTACACGAAGCCTATCATCAAGGCTGGATACAAGGCTATTCGCAAGCCTGTGAGCTTCTCTATGAACGACGCTAAATGGTTGGTATTGAGAGGGTCGGGGGTCAAGGTAAAGAAGGGTTCATTGCGGAGACACCCTCATAAGATGGTGTCTCCGGCAATGTTATCGATCGAAGGGCGACTGTTCAAACGTATTGTTATTTGACGTTTGTGGATTGGAAGCCGAAAGGGCCTGTGCGTCTCCTGATAAAGTGACCTGATCTTGAATGGGAGCGACCTCCCGTGTTTCCTGCCGCCCCTTTGGTTTGTCCGAAGCATCATCGCGTGGTTTGACTGCGGCAACTTGGTTCCGACTTTGTGTGTCGGAGGGTAGGGCTTGGGGAACTGGCTGGGTTTCTACTCCTGTTAACGTCATAGTAGCTGTTCCTCTCTCATGAAATACGTAAAACCTTTTTATAGTAGCTGTATCGACAAATCAATCGAATGCTTGCTGGTTAAGGCATGAAAGGAATAAAACGCTATTTCCTGAGGTCTATTGCTCAAGAATTCATACCAAATTGATTCATTCGCCTAGGTCATATGAGTCTTATGATTTGGCCCACAAAACGTCGCTATCCGTTCTTTGGCATTCTTCTCTTTTGTCTGTCGTCATTTAGTTTTAAATGCTAGAAGGTTGGGCATGATAACAGAATTTGTTATAGACCCAGGTGAACGGATAAAACGACTGGATGCGTTTTTGGTTAGCCATGAGAGAGGAGTTTCACGATCAAGTCTTCAACGATTAATTTTAGCAGGGCGTATTCAAGTCAATGCCGCCGATGCGAAACCCAGTCAGAAAATTAAACCAGGTGACCGGATTACGATAGATAAACCGGAACCCGGCCCAATGTTGGTGGCCAATGAACCCGTTCCGCTTGAAATTCTTTATGAGGATGAGGCCCTATTAGTGGTGAATAAACCCGCAGGGGTTGTCGTGCATCCGACCTCGGGCAATTGGAAAGGGACTCTTTTGAATGGGTTGTTAGATTATCTTCAATCAAATGGTACGTCCAATGGACGTAACCCTGAGAAGGATCACCCAGGTTTAGTGCATCGTCTCGATAAGGAAACTTCAGGCGTCATGGTGGTGGCTAAGACCGATCAGGCACATCAAGTGCTTTGTTCTCAATTTGAAGACCACAAAGTTGTCAGAAGGTATGAAGCTCTCGTATATGAGAGACCAAAAGATGATCAGGGGACTATTCATCTTGAAATTGGGCGGGATGCCATTACTGGGAAGAGAGTGTCGACCAATACCACCAAACCACAATCGGCGGCTACAGAGTTTAAAATTTTACATCAGTTCGGAAATATGGCCTCTCGAATTGAATTGACCCCGCTCACTGGACGGCAACATCAGCTTCGAGTCCATTTGGCCTCTTTGGGTTGTCCTATTTTAGGAGATGCCCTTTATGGGGGGCAGAAGGTCTCCAGAATACAGGGGATATCGATACCAAGAATGATGTTACACGCTAAAATGTTGAGATTCCGTCATCCGGTATCCAAACAGTGGGCAGATTTCCAAAGCAGCCTTCCTACTGCAATGGAGGTGGTGGTAAAGGATTTGGCAGTCCAGGCTGCGTAGGATTTTTGTTAAGAGTTTCTTCATGAAACTAGAAAATGGAAAACTTGGGCCGTCGGAATGAAAAAAGTAAGGTTTTACCATTGGGTACTTTTCTCTCAATAATCAACAAGACTTTACTTGTGGTCTGGTGGGTGTTGGTTATGACTGAGGTCGGTTCGGCTCAATTGAGTGATCTTCGCCATTCTCGACTTCCTCTTCCAGGGGTATCAGATATTTCACAGGTTGGCATCGTCGTCGAAATGGGATCTGCCACAGGCCTTATGCTTCCTACGACTATCATTGAAGCCGTTCAACCTCGGTTGGAAAATTTAGGATATAGTGTAGCTATGGCCCCCAGGCATTCACCTGAAAGTCTTTGGCTTCAGATTGATTGTCGAGCCCTTCCCGAGAAAATCAGTTCTCATTCGGCCAAGGCCATGCAACCGTCTTCAGACCAAATGAGAAGATTGAGTCCACCCTGTCAGTTGGCTTATACCTATCAACAAAAAGTAATTCCTTGGAAAAATGTGGACCGATTAATTTATTCCGAAAGTGTGGCCACGATGACCCAATTGGCCTTAAGTTCTCAGCCGTTTAAACCACAAGAATGTCTAAAGCAGTTTTTTGATCTGTATGATTTCCCGGTCTTACTAGCAGCCGAATGGGGCCATGTTGATAGGCTACTAAACGTTTTGAATCGCTCGGAGACGCCGCTGTCTCGACAGCGATTAATTCTGACATTATTAGGAGAAACGCAGGTTGAGAGAGGATATCCTGTCCTTGTAGCCAAACTACAAGACAAGCGCATCGCTAAGGAAGCAGCCGAAGCGTTAGGATTTTTTGGTCTTCGAGCTCAATCGCATTTACTCTCTGTGGTCCAGGATCGTTCAAATCTCCAGCTTCAGGTAGCGGCGGCCAAAGGTCTGGGGAGAATTGCAGCAGCTACTGGGAATAGTCAACAAACTCCTCTCTATATGAAAATGGCACGAGATGTGAGCCTTGATATTCGGGTACGGACTCAATTGGTGTGGGCATTGGGCAAGGCTCCAGATATGCGTTCCTACTCAACGTTACTGCAATTAGAGCAACACATTTGGGATGACCATTCCCCAGATTCTAATCTCCAAGAATTCCGAGAGGCAGTAGATTGGAGTATTCGAGAAGTGAAGCAAGGCGGGCATGGAGACGATTTTTGAATGCAGTTGATTATATTATCCATGCTGGATGTCCGGGGAAAGTCTGTATGGTTCAGGCATAACCAATGTTAGATGTGGTCCTTTACGAACCAGAGATCCCACCAAACACGGGAAACATCATTCGTCTTTGTGCCAATACGGGATTCGGTTTGCATCTGATTCATCCCTTGGGGTTTGAATTAGATGATAAGCGTGCGCGCCGTGCTGGATTGGATTACCACGAGTTAGCGCGAATGAAAGATTACCCCACCCTGCAAGATTATCTGAATACGCACCATCCCTCACGAGTGTTTGCGATTACCACCAAAGGTCGAACGATGTATCACGACGTCGCGTTTGAACCTGGTGATGCGCTGCTCTTCGGTCCTGAAACGCGGGGCTTGCCAACCCATATCTTGGAATCACTTCCTCCTACTCATTGTCTACGCATCCCCATGCAACCAAATTCTCGTAGTCTCAACTTAAACAATGCCGTCGCTGTGGTGGTGTATGAAGCCTGGCGGCAGCATCAGTTTTATGGCGCACAATAATAAAGGCGGAAAGGTTTAGGAATGGTTCTTCATTGCCTGAACTAAGTGAGCCGCTGACTCTTTATCATAAGGCCCACCAATTAAATCAACGACCTAGATCTTTCACCCCAACACCCCATTCGGGGAAAACCCTGTTATAAACCTGTTTCTGGGAGTTGGGCTTACTTCTGGTCTGGCCCACTAATTCTGTATCAGCTGCTCTTGCCAGACATCGCCATTTCTTGGTTAAAACCTCCCTCAACTTTCAATGTAACGGCCTGATGACCTGGAAGGATTTCCCAGTGAGTGCTATGGTGAGTAATTCGAGGAATGATAGCGTGACATATGTAAATGCCCGCTTTTGGCTGTGAGTTCAACTGGTCGCGGCAACACACGCCTGAAATTTCTCTGCCGGTGTGGCGTAGTGTAATGTTTTTCTCGGGCGTTCATTCAACTGCCGCGCCACGTTGTTGAGCTGGACTTGGGTATACCTGGATAAGTCCGTTCCCTTTGGCAAGTACTGTCTGAGTAGCCGGTTCGTATTCTCATTGGAACCCCGTTGCCATGGGCTCTTGGGATCACAAAAGTAGACCGCCATATTGGTCGCGAGGGTGAAGTGGCGATGG
>JAJDBR010000069.1 GCA_029261275.1 Nitrospirales bacterium | reverse complement strand
TCCGGTGCCGTCGCAGAACGCATGCGATTTACGGGATATTTGCTCACAAGCCTCATTGTGTCCATTCTCATCTATCCCATTATTGGGCATTGGATGTGGGGAGGACTAGCCACACGACAGACAACTGGGTGGTTAAATAGTGTTGGCTTTATAGATTTTGCAGGATCGACGGTCGTGCATTCGGTCGGCGGGTGGGTCGCCTTGGCAGCGATTATCATAATTGGTCCACGTATTGGACGTTTTTCTCGCAATGGCAGACCTTTCCAGGGCCAAAACATTCCGCTCGCCACCCTCGGCATCTTGCTCTTATGGTTCGGATGGTATGGCTTTAACGGAGGAAGTACTTTTGAATTTTCTCTGATAGTCCCTAGGATTTTGGTAAATACCAGCCTTGCGGGAGCTACTGGTGCAATATCGGCTCTTGGTTTGGGTTGGTATATTCTCGGACGGCCTGAAGTTGGCCATGCGATCAAAGGCGCCCTTGCGGGACTTGTTGGCATCACAGCCTCGGCTCATATCATGAGCCCAGAAGGCACCGTTCTGCTTGGGGGCGGAGCTGGAATGATCTGTGTAGGCGCATCCATGCTTCTGGAGCGTTTCCAAATTGACGATGCCATTGGCGTCGTGCCCGTCCATGCCTGTGCAGGTGTATGGGGCACCATTGCATTTCCCCTATTCAGTGACCCGGTCAGCTGGGGCACAGGCTTAAATCGATGGGAACAATTAGCCATTCAAGCTCTGGGAAGCGGCGTATGTTTTTTCTGGGCCTTTGGAGTGGGGTATGTCCTTCTTTGGGTGCTGAATCGATGGATTCCCTTACGTGTCACAGCTGAAGAAGAGCAAAGCGGTCTCAACATGGCTGAACACGGAGCCAGCACCGCCATTTTGGATCTTCTGAACCAAATGAAGGAACAACGGCATACCAGCAACTTTTCACGTCATATCAAATCAGAACCTCATACTGAAGTTGGTCAAATTGCTGAGGAATACAACCGAGTGTTAGACACCATTAACAGCGAACAACAACAACGGCAGCAGATGGATGACCATATTCAGTATTGCGCCAGTCTGGATTCCCTCTTCCAGCAAATTGCAAGGACCTCAAACGAACAATCGACAGTGGAAGAAGTCATGCAAGTGAGTATGGATTTAATCTGTCGAAAGATCGGGTGGCCTATCGGACATTTGTATCTTATATCGGAGGATACCAGTGACAAACTAGTTTCTACTCCCATCTGGCACCTGGAACACCCTGAACGCTATCAAACATTTCGTGACATCACGGAACAGACCCATTTGCAGCTTGGTGTAGGACTACCAGGGCGGGTTCTGGCTACTGGAAAGCCAGATTGGATTCCAGACGTCACCAAAGACGCGAATTTTCCCAGAGCCCAATTGGCCAAAGAGATTGCGGTAAAGGCTGGGTTTGCATTTCCTATTCTTATTGAGGAACGAACAGTAGGCGTGTTGGAGTTTTTCTCACCAGATACCATCGAACTGGATTCTAAATTATTAGAAGTCATGGGCTATGTTGGAGCCCAGCTTGGTCGGGTAGTTGAGCGAAGACAAGGAGAAGCCAACTTGCTTCTTGCCAAAACTGAGGCCGAATCTGCCGCCAAAGCCAAATCCGATTTTCTGGCCACCATGAGTCATGAAATTCGAACACCAATGAATGGCATTATTGGTATGTCAGATATTTTACTCAACATGAATCTTACGATGGACCAGCAGGACTGCCTACTCACCATTAAGGATTCGGGGGATGCACTCCTGATCATCATTAATGACATTTTGGATTTATCAAAGATTGAAGCTGGCAAACTCACTCTCGAAATGATCGACTTCGACATTCGGGATACGGTTGAGGGTGTCTTAGATCTTCTCGGGTTTAAAGCCCAAGAAAAAGGTCTCGAGTTGGTTGGACTAATAGATCCCAACATTGCCACAACAGTGCATGGGGACCCCACACGTCTCCGCCAAATTCTGATGAATCTTATAGGGAATGCCTTGAAATTCACCGCGGAGGGAGAAGTCATCGTACAAGCCCATCTTGAAGAAGACTCTTCGGAGCAGCCGCTCTTTCGTTTTACGATCACCGATACCGGCATTGGACTCACGCCGGAAGGATGCAGTCGACTTTTCCAAGCGTTTAGCCAAGAAGACAGCTCAACGACACGAAAATTCGGAGGTACCGGGTTGGGCCTCTCTATTTCAAAAAAACTGACAGAACTTATGGGAGGAGAAATTGGCGTCAATAGCGAATTGGGCCAAGGCAGTTGTTTCTGGTTCACCATACCGTTGCACATTCAGACACAACTCACCTTGCCTAAGATTATGAAGATAGACAAACTGGATGGGGTTTGGGTCTGCCTCATCGATGATAGCACCACGAATCAATCGCTGCTGCATAATTATACAAAGCATTGGGGCATGCATAGCGTGAAAGCAGAAGATGGTCCTCAGGCCCTTGCTCTGCTTCGAGAGAGGTCACAGATGGGAGATCCTTGTGAAGTGGCCATAATCGATATGCATATGCCAGGCATGAATGGCCTTGATCTGGCAAAGGTGCTAAAAAGCGATCCGAATCTATCCAGCATTCATCTCATCTTCATGAACCCCTTGATTAACAGAGTGGATTCAGAAACTATTCGTCGAATTGGCTTCGCCGCCCACATAATCAAACCTATTCGGTACCATCAGCTATACCAATGTCTATTGAATGTCATGGGAAGATCCACCACTCCTCACCGAACGGCACTCAATCAGAAACCAGTGCAAAAACCGAAAGGACCAGCTCCTCGGCTATTATTAGCCGAAGATAACCTCGTGAATCAAAAAGTCTCAATCCGCATGCTGACAACACTTGGATACCAGGTAGATGTGGCGGTGAACGGACGAGAGGCGGTGCAAGCCGTGACACAAACCACCTATGCTGGAATTTTGATGGATTGTCAAATGCCAGAGGTAGATGGATTCGAAGCAACAATGGCTATACGAAAGCTAGAGGGAATTTCTGCTCTCCCTATCATCGCTATGACCGCCAATTCCATGGAAGCTGATCGCGAACAATGTTTTGCCTCCGGCATGGATGCTTTCCTCTCGAAGCCAGTGAAATTACAGGACCTAAAAAATACTTTAGAGAAATGGATTCCAAAATACTCTTGGGCGGATCAATCCCAGAGAACAGGCGAACCCTCTGACCCAGAACCACTGACAACTTCTTCTGAATCAGTTTTGTCAGGGGAAAATAGCCTGCCGCCATTGGTCCCAGCAACTCTGGCAGACCTTCGACAATTGGGTGGAAACAATGATGCTGATTTTTTTGCGACCCTGGTGGGACAATTTATTCAGGATTCTACAACACATTTAGCAGGCATACAGGATGCTATTAAGGGGAGAAACGGTGACGCGCTCAAGAAAGTGGCCCATGCCTTCAAAGGTTGCTCACGAACAATCGGTGCCAAGCCCCTTTCCGAATTAGCCCTTCAGCTTGAGCAGATGGGACAAACCCAAAACTTTACAGAAGCTGAAACCGTTTTTAGTTCTCTTCATTCTGAATTCGAACGAGTAAAGACCGCCCTTCAAGTCGAGTTATCTGACACCGCTCCAACCATCTCGTAAATTAAGCACCGGTTTTCAATTTAAAACGCAGTACATTGTTGAGTATGTCTCATCTTTTTGCGCTTAAAACCCAATCCCAATACTGACCCCGCCGCCTACTCGTCCTCCCGTACCACCTCCGCCGAATATGCCAAAACTAGGGCCAGAATCCGCTGGGTCGTGCCGTTCTCGTTCTGGCCAGACATACAAATGTTTAATCGTTAGGGTCGGATAGGGATATTTCATCTCATCAAGATTAGCATGCGTCACGCCCGTGACTTCCCCAACAAGAGTGACTCGGGTATTCGTGGGAAGGGTAGCAGGATCAAGAAAAGATGATTCAATGGCTAAAAACCGCCCTTGAGAAGCGGATCGATCAAAAACTGGTTCTTCTGCTTCATCTAAAGGAAGTTGCATAATCTCAAGACGCGTTCCTTCCATCAGACGCTTCGCGACAAGAACTTCGCCACCTAACAGTACTACAGCCCCTTTGTGAACAGTAGGATCTTTAAGCATTTCTGGAAAGGTCAAAGAAGGATCAATCTGCGATTGAAAGGTCTCAGGCACAACGTTAGGGTCCGACACACATCCAGCCCCAATAAGACAAACACAACCTATCAGGATTCTAATTAAGGGAATTCTCATAATAGAACTTATTCTACCAGATCAAAACCTCCAAATGGATACCATTGAGGGGGGAGAACCATCAGAAAACAAAGAGGGTTGTGAATTGAGGAAAAGGAAAGCCTGAATCAGAGGCGACTAGTATAGGGGAGCTTGGGGACCAGGTCGTAACCCAACCAAATCCGGATCTTCTCCCTCAAGCACAGGGCGAAGTTCTTCGTTTTCTGTTTTTCGTTGCTCTCGACGAGCTTCCTTATCTTGTTGCTTCATTCGTTTTTGCATTTCGCGATTTCGCTTTGCCTGAGTCACTTTTGCTGGTCGTCCCATATGTGGCCCCCTTTCATTAACAAGCCTACTACCGATTAGGCGGATTTTTTGAAGTCCGAAAAACCAACAGTGTTGTGTATATGCACGAAAGGCTTTAACGCCATCTTCCCAAGAAGAGACTGCAACCCTACCATCGTACGGAAAGGGAGTCAAATCAGCAAGATATGATTCGATGAAGGGGATAAAAAACATTTTTTGTGCGCCCCTTCATGGCTTTTGTTGTTCCTATTTAGAGTTCAAACTCCTCAGCTTTTGGAGCCCATTTCTTGGCCAATCGCTTGGCTTCTTGAATCTGCTTGGGCTGTAATACTTTCTCCAAAAACTGTAACGCGAGCACCGCCGGCTCTACACCCTGCTCCGCCGATAGATACGCCCACTTATAGGCTTGAATTTCATCTTTAGCTATTCCCTCCCCTTCAAAATACATCAGACCTAAATGATTTTGCGCACCACCATTCCCTTGCTCTGCTGCACGACGAAACCACTGCAACGCTTCCACATAATCTTGGGTTACGCCCAAGCCCTGGCGGTACATCGCTCCTAGATTGTTTTGTGCTCTGGCATGGCCTTGATCTGCCGCTAACCGATACCAATGGCGCGCTTGTTCAAAATCCTGTACAACCCCTTGTCCATAACGATACATGTAACCCAACATATTTTGAGCTTCAACGTTTCCTCGTTTCGCTAATGGGCGCCATTCTTCCAAAGCCCTATCATAATCTTCTCGCAAATAGGCATCTTCTCCAGCAAGGAAATTGGCCCAAGCCGGAACGCTCACCACGAGCATCAACACAAAAAAGACGATCTTCATTATTAGGATTTTTTTCATGAATTTCTCCTCTTCTGTTTTTATTCGCCAAATTGATGCCTATGATATTGTACCAAATTTTATTGCGGCTTCACTTTTCCCGATAGGCTTTGTGCTTCGCCTCCAATTCAGCCCACCTAATATAGAGACATTCAACTTTCATTTCGGCTTCTTTTAATACTTCATATTCTTCCTGAAGGCGAAGATGGTCGGCCGCCACGCTTGGATCTTCCACCTTCATTCGACAAGCATCACGAATCATTTCAACCTCAAGAATTCGCTGCTCCATCCCATCATATTCTTTTTGCTCTTTATACGAGAGTTTCTTTGCCTTAGGCCCCAGCAACGTGCCGTTGGGTGTTCGAGACGAATTGGGCTCCTGATTATTTCCTCGCGCTTGTCGCCCAAGCCAGTTTTCCCATTGTTCGTAGCTCGCAAAATTCCCATAAGCACCATGGCCATCCAATCCGATAAATTCCGTGCACACCTCTTCAAGCATGTAGCGATCATGGGTCACCAAGATTAAGGCACCAGGAAATTCCTTAAAACTTTCCTCTAAGGTTTCTCTGGTTGGTATATCTAAATCATTTGTCGGCTCATCGACGATAAGAACATCTGCCGGCCGCAACATGAACTGAGCCATAACTGCGCGTGCCTGTTCCCCGCCAGACAATAACTCGACGGGAAGATCCAATTGCTCCGGTTCAAATCGAAAGCGTTTGGCCCATCCGACCAAATGGATAAGCTGCCCTCGATACGTGACTGAATCTCCTGAATCTGCCAGCGTGCGTCGCAAGGTAAGCTTGGGGTCTAATTGCGCACGATTCTGATCAAAATAGACGATCTGCAAATTATCCGCATACTTCACGATGCCTTGATCAGGGTCTAATTCCTTGGCCAACAGCTTCAACAGCGTGGACTTTCCTGAGCCATTGTGCCCAATAATTCCCACCGCTTTGCCTGGGGAAACCATCATCTCTAAGTCATGAATTATTCTGCGCGCACGAAAAGCTTTATGAAGACCAGTCACCTCAATTAATTGCTTCGTTTTTCGTCCTGATCCCACAAAATCAATAGAGACATCTTGCTGACGTAACCGTGTGGTCGTTTCAGCTAATTCCGCCTGTAACGCATGGGCAGTATCTATTCGATACTTGGCTTTTGTGGTTCGCGCTTTCGGGCCACGCCGAAGCCAAGCCTCCTCCCGTCTCACCTTTCCTGCTAAGGCTTGAACCTGATCATCCTGGGTCTGCTGAAAGGCAGCCCGTTTTTCGAGAAAATTGGAGTAGGTCCCAGGGAACACCAAAATTCCATCGGCATATCGGCTATGAAGTTCAGCCATTTTATTTGTGGCCTGTTCTAAAAACCATCGATCATGGCTCACGAGAACCCAGGCCCAAGTGGCCTGTACCATCAATTGCGCTAACCACCGAAGTCCTTCCGCATCCATATGATTTGTGGGTTCATCCAGTAACATCACCTCAGGGTCTTGCACCATGGCGCAGGCAATTGCCAGGCGTTTTTTCCACCCACCCGAAAGGACGGACACCGCCTGTTCCGCGTCTGAAAATCCGACTCGTCCTAAAATCTCATAGACTCGAATTTGGCTCTCTCCCTCGGGCAATCCGCTCTGCATTGCCGATTCAAGGAGCATGGCTCCAACGGTCAGATGTGTTGCATAGAGCGTGTCTTGTGGCACATACGCGACCCGAAGACGTTGGCGTCGGGTCACCGTCCCTTCATCAGGTTTCTCAAAACCTGCCAAGAGCTTTAAAAACGTTGATTTTCCGGATCCATTGGGTCCAATAATCCCTACCCGATCATGTTCAGCAATGCCGAAGGTGATTCCGTGGAACAACCGTTTCGCCCCGAATGATTTTTGTATTCTTTGTGAATAAATTAATGCGGACATAATTGCCTCAACTCCTTGTACCACCCCTCAAAAGAAGGGGGATTGCCCTTCTTTTTACACTTTCCATTTCTCACTTCTTTTCCAGTACAATAGGGCCACGACTTTTACTCAATGAGCGACCATAATGGGCATTGTACTTTCTGAAGGTTCCAAGCAATTTCATGTACCCTATGGACCAACCATCAGCGATGGTTCGCTAGAAGCTCGGTTCATCGACCTCAAAACACATCCACAGATAATTCCTGTATTACCCCCCTGCGTGGGGTGGCCTGAAACCCAGGAACTCTTAGTGCAAATCAACAAAGCTTCATCCCCTTTTATGTCCCTCGCAGCCGACCAAAGTTATGCAAAAGGGCCTGATCCCAATCGACCCGTTATCTTAGTGTCTTTTGTATCCTTATGTTTCGCAGATATTTCTCACAATGCTAAAGATCTCTTATCAGATCTCAGCCTCTATCTTCAGCAACAAATGGATACAATACTCCAAGACGCCAGTACGATGCTTGACCACACCCTTGATCTGGAAATCATTCTAGAAATTCAACCCACACAATTTCATCACCAGCAGATTCAGGGTTGGAGTCTAACGGTCATGATGATTGCCTCAGGACAAGAGCATCATTCGGTACGTGGAAACTGGGGCTATGGGATTCAAGCCCTCATTGATGGCTTGAACGCCTATGCTCCTCAAGATGACTGGGTATCTTCTTGAGCAATATTTCACCTTGATTCTTTCCAAATTTTGTTAACTATGTTTCTTCTTTGCAAAGGGCCAATTGAGTCGGTGGAAAATTCTGTTCCAGAGGCTTTGATACGTTCCCTTTCCTTGCAACACTTCACAATATCGATGGAGAACCCGTTGATAGGCTCCTGGGAATTGTTGACCAGCCCAACGATGGGTTGAGCGAGGCAAACCATAAATAATTTTTCCTAATCTTCCCGCAACCCGAAATTCTGGGCCAACCTCATTGGCTACTAATGTTTCGTAGTCGCTTAATTGGCGTGCAAGCGGATTACAGAGCATTTCCGATACACTCTTCGCTGCTAACTGTCCTGAGCGGACCGCATAATAGATCCCTTCACCCAATAACGGATCAACGAGATGCCCGGCATCTCCCACCAGCATGATTCGCCCACGCACTAATTTCCCCGCCCAGGCATGGGCACTTCTATATGTTTGAGCAGAAGCAATTGGGATTGGATATCCTAAGGGCACTGGAATGCTCAACCCAGACAACATGGGCTCTTGCTCAATAAAATCACGGAAACTTTGCTTGGGGCGCTTTATTCCTCTCACAAATTCACCGACGCCCAACGAAAGACCCTGTTGCTTTGGAAAGATCCATCCATAACCTTTTTTTGCCGCCTGCAAACTGATTACGGCTGTCGGAGTCTTTTGAAGGGCATGCAAGGATTCTCCCTGGACTTCACTTTCTAACGCCGGAATGTGCCGAAGGGTTCGTCCAGGGAAACACTGTTGGGCCACCACACTCATAACTCCATCAGCTCCTATAACGACACGGCTGCGATAGCATCCTTGTCTCGTAAAGACATCCGCCCCTTCTTCTCCATTTCAAATATCAACAACCGTCTCTCCTTCATGAATTGCTGTCCCAGCTTGTCGAACTCTCTCGACTAACCATTGATCAAAATGCTGTCGCATAACCATACAGGCAATCGGCTCAGGGGGATTCAATCAGAAATGATTCCTGAGTACCATAGGAAAATTGCAGGTGATGGACGGATTTTTCGACTACACTCAGAAAATCGGCAGGCAGAATCGTTGCAATTCGAGCTGAGAGGCCCCCACCACAAACTTTGTACCGAGGATGAGTGTATTTATCGAAACCTAAAACCGATAACCCGCCCTGGCTTAAATTATACGAAGCAGATGCACCAGCCGGACCCATGCCAACGACAATCACATCATATGTGTGTGAAGAATTGGGCCTACTCACAAGAAAATTGGTATAGCACAGAAAGAAGTAATAGATGACTTCATCGCCATCTATCATCATAGAGGAAATATCTGAATTTTTAGATTACCCACTCGTATATAAATATTGACACTGTACTGGAATTTAGGCTTCTTTGACTACCGTAGAATGCTTTTACTGGTGCAGCAAAAGGGGAAGGAAGTTCGTGAGGTGGACCTATAATTCTGAAAACTTGGAATAACTCTCGTCCGTCTTAAACATGGGAATGATTTTCCCAAAGTTCATTCCCAAAAAGATTGCTTTCACCTGTTCTTGAGGATTGACAAGAATGACTCGCCCCTTCAATTTCTGAAAGGCCTTTGCCACAAGCGTCAGAATTCCAATGCCCACACTATCAACAAACGTGATTCCTTCAAAATCCAAAACTAAGCCCTTGGCCCCGTTTGCTTGATATTGTTCTGCAATCTCCCTAAACGCATTTTTAGAAAAAATATCGAGCTTCCCGTTTAGGCATAAAACCGGCAGCCCATTCACTGTTTTTTCTTTGACAATCATGGATCTTCGTCCAAAAGTGACGCTTTGAAAATTTGTGCGCTTTTGTTGACATAATCGGAAGGTTTATAAGAGATCTTGAGGGTTTCTGACTTGAAGACAAAAAAAACGAAAAGGAGAACATCTGAAGTAAATTTTACGATTTCCCTAACTTTACAGAAATAGAACGCTGCGTTTCCCCACGCTGCACTCGTAAAACAACTGTCTGTTCAGGTTCCGTTCGTTCAATTAGATAGTTTTTTAATTGGGCTGGGCTCGTTATCTTCAGTTCATCAATTGCAACTAAGACATCTCCTTTTCGAAATCCTGCATGCTGGGAAGGTCCCGTGGCTTTCGCCACGCCCAACACCCAACGACCTCCCTTTTTGAACGTTTGGAGATGAATGCCAAGCACAGAAAACCCCGGAGACTTACCGGCTTGCACGGCATCGACCACACGTTTCACTAACCTTCCGGGCAGAGCGAACCCAAATCGGCTACACCCCCGCTCTTCCTTCGACGTATCGGTTTGAATTATCGCATGAACAAGACCGACCAATTCACCTTCATGATTGAGAAGACCGCCACCAGAATTTCCTCGACAAGCAGAAAGGTCCATCTGAATTAATCGACTCTGGACCGTCGACAAAAAAGTATTGGGGTTTCCCACTTTCCCAAAGGATAAGGCTGGTCCTCTGCCCATGGGATATCCCACCGTAAAGACGTCATTTCCATAGGTCACCTCATGCACCGAAAATTGCACGTTTGAGATAGGCCAATTAGATGTGTCCCCTTGAAGTCTGTACACGGCCACATCCAAATAGACATTGGCTCCCAGACGGGTTGCTGCCACTTCTTGGAGATCGTCTGTCAACACAGAAATCTCCTCTGGAACAACCAATTTCCCCCCTTCTGAGCGTTCCACGGCATGTCGGGCAGTCACAATCACACCTTCGCCCAGATGAATTCCTGACCCTCGAATCTTTACTGGGGTCCCATATTCAAAGCCCTCGGCATTCAGGGAAACACCTTGAAGAATGCCGACAGTGGCAAGCTTTGCTTGTTCAATAGCATGGGCGTAATTTTTGGCCGCCCGGTCATCACCAAGCGCCAGGGATAAACCCAAATATTGCCCACAAACAATGACGATAAATAGTGGTAATGGATGAAACATATTCCTAAGAAATGTCATGAACTCGGGACGGCCATGTACCCTAAAACTTACCTGTTTAACTAGCACATGTTCAAGATAGATCAATTCCGAACGGCCTGTGTGATTTAAGGGAGGCGGCTTTTAATTCCCTAAAAAGATCTTTCATGGTTTGATAGGAATAATGTGCGTTTCGCCCGCTAGGGTTTGGCAATACAAACACACGAATGCCTTCCAGCAATTCAGGCTGAAGTCCGACATGGATAGGATCGCTAGATGACCGTTTTTTAGAAGGATTAGACTTCACCAAAGGAAATATTGTTCGAGCCACACTGATTCCCAACAAGGCCACAAGCGCTGGTTGATATTTCGTAATTTTCGCAACTAACGCACGCCGACCTCGTAAAAAGTCTTGTCTCGATAAATTGTGAATACCCGCTGTCGGTTTGGCAATAAGATTCGTTAATCCATATCCATAATCCAACAACAGTTCATCATCTCGGCATGTCATCTGATAGGGAATCAGGCTAGACTCAAATAAGAGTTTCCAAAATCGATTAGAAGGACCAGCAAAATGGTGGCCAACTTCAGAAGAACGAAGCCCAGGGTTAATGCCTACAAAGAGGATAGAAAGACCCGGTGCAAGATAATTAGGAAGTCCACCGCGGATACGAGCCATAGCCGAGTAAAAAAGTTTAAGGGTAGGAAGAGTCTCTGGAAACGAGACGGTTGAGTTGAAAGGACAAGTCGATCTAACGAGCCTGGAGTTTGCTTTGGATCTCAGAAAACGTTTCTTCTGCTTCGGGAAGAAGATCTTCTCGCTCTTGTTCTTTAGCTAATTCCAGAGCCCGCTTGGAAAGTTCATACGCTTCTTGGTGTTCACCGCGTTCCGCACATTGACGGGCCACAACCATTCGAGCGTTTATCGACTCAGGAGCCTTTTTGATTACTTGACGCAACATGACTTCACCCTTTTCATCATCCCCACCAAAAAATTCAGGTACTTCAATTAAAATCGTACCCTTGGAAGATAAGGCATCCAGGTGCTTGGGGTTTAAGACCAAGGTTTGATCTAGAGCATCCATCATCTCTCCATATTCCAATACGGAAAATAAGACTTCTCCATTCGACCGCATACGTTCTCCAATGCTACAAAATAGGGCAAAATGCGCATCGGGAGATTGATCATCTAACGCCACGGCTTTTTCAGCGAGAATTCGCCCACGATCAAAATGCACACTCCGACTCTCAGCATCCTTCGCCCGACGTCCCTTCTGACATTCTTCCATCGCTTGACTCGTCAAGACTTGTACGGATTCTTCCGCCCACACACTGGTTCCACTGAACACACCACATATGAGTCCGATACTCACAATACCTAGCACTCGTCCCATGATCATCCCCTTAGTTTGCATTGACAATCTGATTCTTTTCGGATGATTTCGTGAAATTTTGAGCCCGCGATCAAAAAACCCATTTATATACCATATTCGCTGTTTTTTGCCAATATTGTTGAATCATAGCAATTGCTGACAGTTTTTGCGGGCTTTTCAGACTTCAATTTCTACCCAATACTTGGCTTCAAAAAACTCCTTCGGGAAACTGCTCTAGGACTCCTTTAGTTTGGCCAGCGTTTAGACGAAATACATTTGTAAGTACAGTTTCCATTTCGCCAATTCATAAAATTTTCAAATCTTGAAAATTTCATTTAATTCAGGCACTACCTACGCTTCAGATTGGAAATAAAGGAGTCAATGAAAATGGAGCAAGAAGAAATTCGCCAATTATGGGCGGAAGGAGAAGATTGGGTGATTAAACTCCAAAACAATCAATATTTTCATCGACCAGATCAAAAATATGGTGATTGGAGGCCAGGCTTACCTCCAGGCGTGTTTGATATGGATGTCGCAACCCTCTTCGAGGAGTAACGGTTTCCAATTGTTTTCACCAGTGAATACGGATTAACCAAACACTTCCCTCCCATAACTCTTCACAAGACCATATCTTTCCAGTTACCCTTCCTGATGCGTTTGTCGGGACGAATCATCGGCCTCCTTAAAGAATATATGCATGATCTCGTTGAACAGGCCAAACAAGAAGAAACCTCTCACGCCCTATTTGGATTTGCTACACAACCCTATCGACCAGACCAAGCCATTTCCGATTTGCTCGCGATCTTGGATGACCGCATTGAGTCAGAGGGAGTCCAGGTCGGTCTTCCCGTTGAATTTCTCCATCAGATGTGGACCTTATGCAATTCAGCAAGCGCACACATTTCCGATACGGTATGGCTACAAAAAAATATCGAAGGAGGGAATGGATCAAAAGCTGAGGTGCGAAACCAGACCTATCACGCCCTGATTACCTTTCTAGAATCAAGGCCTGAAGACGATCGCGCGGAAGACAACACACTAAACTGAAGCGCAATCCACCCTTCACGCTCTCGAATGGCTTGTTGCGTCCAACCCTGACTCGAAAATAGTGCAACGATCTCAGACCTATCTTCTTCCAGAAGTCCAGAAAGAAACAGTTGCGTGGCAGAAGACTGAAATTTCGAAAACTCTGGCGAGATTTCAAGAATAGTCTTTCGATCTATATTAGCCACAATGAATTCAAATGGTTGAGAAACAAGTTCTTCGATTCGTGAACATCGCAAATCCAGTTCTTTCCCAAAGCCATTAATGATGGCATAGTCTTTTGCGCAATCTATCGCGACCGGATCAGTATCAATTCCTAATGCCGTCAACGCCCCTAACCGTAAAGCCACCATACTCAGAATGCCACTCCCCGTGCCAACATCTAATATTCGATAATCTATTAACCCAGACACCTCTTCCAACCATTCAACAAGAAGGTGAGTCGTAGCATGGTGACCAGTCCCAAACGCTTGTTTGGGATCAAGAATGATTTCAATCCCATTCTCTGGCATATCCATGGTTGCCCAACTTGGACGAATTCCAATGCGCCGACCAATCCGAATCGGTTTCACTGAAGCGGCCCATTGTGCATTCCAATCTTGGGGTATAACCCGTTGAATCTGAATCGACAAAATTGGGATTGTGGCATTAAGGTGGGTAAGAGCTTCTTGTACCTTTTGCAATATGCTCTCTTCGGACCCCTGCCAATAGATCATGTATGCGCCATCCTGATCCCAGAGTCCTAAAAACTCTGGACTGGCCAAAAGACCAGACAGTTCCACACTATCCACACATGCAGGAACCTTGATTTGAAAAACGGCAGAAGACATGGTTGTGGAAATAATTGACGGAAGTATGAAGAGGGGCTAAGGTCTCAAACTGTATGCTATTTTCTCGCACGAATCAACGCCGCGACGCATTGACGCGCCTTCTTCGTCGGGGAGAGCGCCTCACCGCTCAAGGAAACGCGGCCAGTCAACGATATAGTCGATGGCGGCTAACCATCTTCCTCCTAGGCACAGTCATCTGTATAGCCTTATTTCAAAATGCCTGGTTTCACAGTGGCAATATGATTTTTTTTATTTTTCTGGGTATTTTCTTAGCGACTACCTGGTTTCATCAACGACTAAAATCTCGATTGCGCCGATTAGCCCTATGGCTCACGATAAAAAAAGATCTTCTGGCACGGCTGCAACTTGATTGGGTAAATATAGAAGTTCAGACTCATCATGCCCCTCCTCATCATCACTTTGCGTTGGACCTCGATCTCACCGGCCCCCATTCGCTCTTAGCTTTACTCGACACCACATTTTCTTCAAATGGACATGCCCAACTGCAAAGCTGGTTTTTTCAAGCGAACAATCCTGAGCCTAACGGGCTACCATGGCAGACTCGCCAAACATTTATTCAAGAACTCACACCACTTTCGCGTTTACGAGATCGCTGTCTGTTAGCCACGCGCCTCATTAGCGCCAATCCATTGGATGGCACGCGTATTCTTTCTCTTCTGCAGGAATCCATTGCTATTCCAAATCTTTCCCGGCTGATCATTACCGCTTCCAGTCTCTGCGCGCTCACAATCATATTAGGGCTCTTGACGCTCTTCACAGGATTATCGAATTTTTGGGTATTCTCATTAATCATCTATGTTGGCCTATATTTTTCTCTATCTGGATCCATCGCGCCCCTGTTCGGCCGTGTGCTCGCGCTTCACGTCGAACTTGAAAAACTCGTCACCGTGATCACAACATTGGAACAATCAACATTTTCCAACCAGCCGACAATCCGACGCCAATGCGAAGCACTGCTCACACAACACACCCGGCCCACATTACGACTCAAGGAGCTCAGTCGTATCTGCCAAGGGCTTAGCGTTAAAGCCCACCCACTCATTCACCTGGCCTTGAACGCATTCATCCCTTGGGATTTACTCTATGTGGGAAAATTACATCGCCTCATCACAGCTTTGCGTGACACACTTCCTCACTGGTTAGAGACCATTGGTCAATTTGATGCCGCAAGTGCGTTGGCGCGATATGCCTATGTGAATCCTAACTATCAATGGCCTCAATTGGAAACACCGAATCAGTCTGATCATCAACCTGGCCTTACCACGCAGGGACTCGGCCATCCGCTCATTGCTCACTCCCAGCGCATCCGTAATGATCTAGACCTCCGAGGAGAAGGCCATATGTTACTGGTCACGGGCTCAAACATGTCTGGGAAAAGTACGTTCCTTCGAACGGTTGGCATTAACCTCTGCCTGGCGCAAGCTGGTGGGCCCGTCTGTGCCACCACCTTTTCATGGTCATGGCTTCAGCTCTACTGCTGTATCCGCGTCACCGATGCCTTAGATGAAGGGCTCTCGTATTTCTATGCGGAAGTCAAACGTCTCAAACTCATTTTGGATGCCGTCCACGCCATCACCTCATCCCCAGTATTATTTTTGATTGATGAAATTTACCGAGGGACCAACAATCGTGAACGGCTAGCAGGCAGTGAAGCATTTGTCCAGGTCCTTAAACGAAGCAGAGGGATGGGCATGATTTCCACGCACGATTTGGAACTCACCCACCTAGCTGATACCAACGGACATATTCGCAATGCACATTTCCAAGAATCAGTGGAAGACGGCACCTTGCATTTTGATTACCAGCTCCGCCCCGGACCTTGCCCCACCACCAATGCCCTGCGCATCATGGCCCAAGAAGGCCTACCGACCCCAGATAATCTATAAAAATGAAAAAGGCAAAAGGAAGAAAAAAACTTCAATTCCATGGCCCAAAATCTGGGGCCATAGATTAAAAATCAGGAATCTCTACGATTTATCTTTCACACCTCACATCTTTAATTACGGGACAATGAGGCTTTCACCCTGAGCCTGATCGGTTTTAGAACCAGTAGAAGTCCCGCATTGCGCACAAACATATTCGTAGAGATTCCCCGTGGGAAGTACTAAAAGAAGTCGTTCACGAGCCGGGGTTGCAGTCTGACATTTTGGACAAAACAATAGCGAAGCACGAAGCGATTCAAACTGTTTGGCCTCGTCTTGAGGAACAGGTGAGCGGCGGGGTCGCATACCAGGTGTTGGACGAGGACCCCCAGGAAATGGCGGTGTAGGCATAGACCGATCTTATCCAAGCTAACGAATTCGGTCAAGAAATCGGAAAGAATAAATGATAAGCCTTCTCTAATGTAATTTTTCCCTGGTCTCTAGTAACACCTCCTGATGTTCCCTAGTAAAATTAATCCTGAAAATGAACCGAACAAGTCGGATTTGGAGAGAGTCGAGGGCTTGGATCAGTCCCTTTAGGCCAAACTCATGATGGGCCTAGAGTCGGATACGTGGACACCGTCTCGAAACAGTATTGATTGGGAAGTGTGAGAGGCAATACGGTCACCAGGAAGAATGATGCCGACTAGATTGAGTGGATCTGCGGGTGAAAGACGAATATCTTGTGCTCCGGCTGTAGGATCTCGGCGAACGGCACGCAGGGATTCGACGGCTTCAGGCAGGGCGAATTGTTCCCCAGAAAATCCCTCCACGAAACGTCCCCCTCGCATTTCTCCGCGCCATTCCATTTTTCGATACTGCATCAGCAGTTCACGCCAGGTCACGGGAAGTGATTCACGTTTTAATACATCCCGAAACACCACCCCATATCGTCGCGCCAATTGTTTCGCCCATTGCTCATGTGGGTGGACTGAGGCAGAGGCGGCAACATCCAGATCATCTCCATGGAATTCAAATAATGCCCAACGTCCAGCACTATGTCGAGGTCGTCGCACACGATCCTTTCCATTTGCCCGACGACGGTGAGGATCCAACAAGGCCCGCAAGGGATCAAA
>JAJDBR010000068.1 GCA_029261275.1 Nitrospirales bacterium | reverse complement strand
TAGAGGTCTTTGCCATGTTATCGACTCAACCCTCTAGCTTTCTTCGAGTACTCTGGCCTTATGTCCAGATTGCGCGAATCGATCACTGGTTTAAAAACGTCTTTATGATTTTAGGCATTGTTCTGGCGCTATTTTATGACCCGACTCTCTTTGCCTGGGCCAGTATTCTTCCTGTGTTCCTGTCGGTCGCAGCCACCTGCTTGGTGGCTTCAAGTAATTATGTGGTGAACGAGCTTCTTGATGCGCCGTATGACCGTCTCCATCCGGTGAAAAAAGACCGGCCCGTTCCTTCCGGGAGGGTTAAAAGCGGTTGGGCTTGGGTGGAGTGGTTCTTCTTGGGCGTATTAGGGATTAGTCTTGCTTTTTTCGTGAATTGGTATTTGGGAATGACCGCCGTGATATTTTTGGTGAGCGGCCTTGCCTACAATATTCCCCCTATCCGGACAAAAGAGCTTCCTTATTTAGACGTACTGTCTGAAGCCGTGAACAATCCACTACGGCTATTGCTCGGGTGGTTTGCATTGATAACCGATAGCGTCCCTCCGCTTTCGCTGGTGTTTGCTTACTGGATGGTTGGGGCATTTTTTATGGCCACTAAACGATTTGCCGAGTATCGGCGCATTGGGGATCCAATACGGGCACGGGGATATCGAAAATCATTCGGATATTACACAGAAAATCGCCTTTTGCTCAGTATGTTTTTTTATGCGATGGCCTGTTCCTTTATGTCTGGAATTTTTCTTGTCCGATATCATATTGAGTTGATTCTCTTTGTCCCTATTGCGGCAGGATTTTTGACGTATTATCTTCATATTGGTTTGTTTGAGGATAGTCCCGTTCAAAATCCAGAAAAATTACACAAGGTACGTGGATTTGTTCTGTATGTTGGGTTGAGTGCATGCATTTTTTTCTTGCTTATGTTTCTTGAGATTCCTTTTTTCTATGAGTTGTTTAAAATTAAATCGGCTCTTATTCCACCTCTTTGGACAATTGGTGGAAAGTAAGTGCCCTTTATGTGCTAGTTCTTGTTAAGTTGACCCTCCCAGTTAATTTCATGTTTCACAGATTTCAAAGATTTCTGCCAACGGCGGCCAATAATTCCATTCAGTCACGAATGACCCAAGGAGAAAGCTTTCTCAAGGAAAGCGAATGGCGAACAATAGCCGGACTTTTGATTGGTCTTGGCATTCTTTTGCGGGTTGTGCCTTATCTGCATAACCGATCTCTCTGGCTAGATGAGGCCATGTTAGCTAAAGGTCTCCTAGCCAAATCATTTTCTCAATTGCTGGGCCTTCTCGATCACGGGCAAATGGCTCCTGTTGGGTTTTTGTTCATTGCCAAAACGCTGGTTCTCAATTTTGGTGATGGGGAGTATGTGCTTAGGCTACTCCCCCTTCTGGCTGGAATCCTTTCCCTGTTTCTTTTTTGGGGCGTGGCTCGTCAAATTTTATCTCTTCGGGGAGCCACAATTGCCCTTGGGCTTTTTGCCATTTCCGAACACCTCATTTACTATTCTTCCGATTTCAAACCGTACTCCTCCGATGCCATGATTGCCTTAGGCATTTACCTGTTAGGATTAGTGTGTATTAAGAAAGAATCAAGATTTATTCTTTCTCTCTTTTCGCTATCCATCGCCGGCGCCATCCTAATTTGGTTTTCCTACCCTGCCGTATTTTCATTAGCTGGCGTAGGGATTGCTCTGACCGTTTATTGCCTGAAGACTCAAAAGTGGCAGCATGTGGCATGGCTTTCCTTGCCTGCTGGTTTTTGGCTAGGGAGTTTTGTGCTCAATTACTTCACCACTCTTGTTTTAAGTCAGTCTTCTAAGATGGTAAGGGAGTGGAGCGGAAAGGGAGCTTTTATGCCCATGCCACCGAATTCGGTCCAAGATCTCATGTGGTACCCAATTAATTTTTTTGGAGTGTTTAAGTGGCCAGGTGGGTTTACTTTTGCTGGATTAGCGGCCTTTTGTTTTGTCCTCGGCTTGGTTGTCATCTTTTCGAAGAAGCGATATGCCTGCTATATGCTTACTCTACCGATTCTTTTCGCCCTATTCGCGAGTGGATTGCACAAGTATCCGTTTGAGGGTCGCTTATTACTCTTCTTTGTTCCTGCAATGATGATATTTGTTGGAGGGGGTGTCGACCGGATTATCAGTATGGCCAGACCGCCAGGCCAGATTATCTGGGTGAGTCTGTGCGTCCTGCTGTTATTGATTCCGGTCCAGAAGGTGAGTGTAATGTTGCTGAATCCTGCCAAAATGGACAGGGAAGAAATCAGGCCTGTGGTAGCCTATTTGAGCCAACACTATCAGAATGGGGATAGTTTGTATCTCAAGCACGGGAGTCAGCCAGCTTTTGAATATTACGCACAACGGCTCGGTCTTAAAGACATTCAATGGCAACAAGGTGCCAAGAGCGACGAAGATTGGGATGTGTACGTCGAGGAATTGAGAGGTCTGCGAGGAAATGATCGCGTGTGGATCCTATTCTCCCATTACATAAACAATAAGGGTATTGATGAGGAAAGGTTTTTTTTGCATGTTCTCGATGGCCTGGGAAAACAGGTTAATTCGTTTGCAGCCATGGGTGCGGCCATTTACCTTTATGATCTGCACCTCACAGAATAGACTCCTCTGGAGCCTTCCTGTTCAGCTTCAAGAGAAGCTATCCTCACTCATCCCGTACAAATGACCGTCAGGTTTTAGAAGAGCTCATTCAACCATTAGCAACCCGGCAATGCTGGTTTTTGAGCATCTAGAAAAATATCTCCTCACCCTCAACATGACCACGGACTTTCCTATAGTACAGTGATAATCTGACGTGGCATAACCAAAAATACCCTGCCAATAAGCATACCGACCCTGCGCCGCTGCCCTGTTTGTAAAAGGGGAGGCTGGACACTATTTAGTGCCATTGTGTTTCGACGAAGTGGTTATGGGCTATGGGAAATTGCAAAGTATGTAAGCATGCATTATTCTACGGAGGTGTTGACCTGAACAACACCATTCTTGATGGGTGAAGGTATGACAGGTTTTGTTTACTCCAAGAGCCATTTTTGTGAAAATGCGATAGAGTGACTATGAAGGGGGCAATAAAAATAGCACTGTGGGTCGTTTTGGGTGGCATGTTTATCATGGCTGGCGGAGCCAAGCTCATGGGAGAACATTCCCAGGTCGAACATTTTTCCCAATGGGGCTATCCTGTCTGGTTTTTATATGTAACTGGGCTTATTGAGGTTGCTGGTGGCATCTGCCTATTCATTCCAAAGGCACAATTTTATGGAATTGTGATTTTGAGTATCACCATGGTTGGCGCTGCGCTGACGCATCTGAGGGCCCATGAAATGAGCGCCTTTCCTGTTCCGTTGGTGCTTTTGGCTGGCTTGGTGACGTTGGCGCTGACCATGCGGAAACCCAAAGAGGAGAGGTGACTGTTGGAAGTAGGGGCCTTACGTATCTGCAAGAGTTCGGTTTGATATATTTCGAACATGTAGTTGCTGGCTAGGCCGATATTCAAGCGCCAACTCAGAAATTGTCAAACAGGTCAAGCCAAAAGGCAAATAGCCCGCATACCCCAAGACCGGCATTTCAAAAATCTTAGCTGCATGGACATAGGGAATGGTGCATTCCCAATGAACCAAGCTATAGACATTTCATAATTCCCACCAGAACCCACACACCAGGGCCGCTAACGCCGAAAGAATGATGGGACGCCAATCACCTTGAGCTAAGGAACACCTTTTTCCCCTTCGAGTGAATTGGATCCCAAAAAGAACCCATAACGGGGAAAGCCAGAGAAGAGGGAAAAGAATGGTTGGCCAAATGCCTATCAAGCCAAGTCCCCGGATGCCCAAGCAGAGTATTGTCCGGCCAGTCTTTTGATTGAAAATTACTGGGATCGCGTGCCAGTGTCCAAAAGGTTTTGTGAGGCGTGGAAAAGTTCCCAGCCATTCATTCGTACTGAGGACCGCTGGCAGGACGGTAGAAAATGCAACGGTAGTATGGATGACATATTCGAAGTGTGATGTATCTGGGGTATTCACATAATGCCAATTTCTTACGTACTAGTTGAGATATTCAAAGAGCCACCAAAATCCTGCACTGAGTAAAAATAGTTGGGTAAGGAACCGTTGATGGTCAAGAAAAAGGCATCGGCCAGAACGTTGATAGGTGAGAGCATTCAGCGTGACGATATAACCAACCCAAAGAAGGGGAAAAGTATGGGGTTGCCATGCTTCAAGCCAGGAAAGTCTTGTCCATGCCAGTAGCCATGACCCGATGACCCAGAACACGGCAATCCATCCCCACCATGGAAAGAAAGCAGCATGAAAGGATTCCTGACTAGTTGTAACTGGAGTGTGGAAAAACCGCCAAAGGAGAGGCGTAAGAGTTGCTAAGATAAGTGAGGTTAGTATTCCACAAATCAGTAAGGAAATCGATGACGTTCCTGGTTCGGTCGGGGTAGGGAAAAGGGTGAAATGAGTGGGTAATGAATATCCTGCTAGAAATAGTCCGACAAGGGGCAAGCCTAGAATCAAGATCAGATAGAAACCAAGGTAAATAATGGCAGGCATGGGGATGAGTCAGTAGCCGTTTGTGGTCTTTTCTCCTGTATTACTTTAGATTCTACCTTGATTGCATTTCCAACAGGAGGTGAATTCTTTTTGATGAATCTCCCCACATTTTGAACAAGTCCATATGGTGTTTTCACGAGGCCTGGCCTCCTCCCAGTCTTTCAGAAATGTTTGAGCTCGTTCAAAATCTTTATCCTGAAGCACCCATAGCTCTGGAAAAACTTCGACGAACGGGACCTCCCCGCCCAACATGGCTGATCGTTGATTTTTGACCATACATGGGATTTCCGCCTGATCAAGAAGTTCCTTCCTAGATTCCACATCAATTAGACTTTGCGACACATATAATTTTTTCATGCCGAGATTTCCCCAAAATAAAATTAGAGTCAGAGTTTGCCCCTACTCTGTATTGTAGGTCGTTTGGGTTCTCATTACATTAACAGGAAATTGAAGAGAAGGGCGAAGATAATGCGTGGTTTTAGTCTAAAGGCACGGTTTCTTCTAGGTTTCTCTGAGAGTGAACACGTATTACGACAATCTTGAAATTGCCTATACAGGGTGGGGTATTCAAGGATTGCGGCGCTTTCTAGCCTCTGTTGCTGGAGGTCTAGTGATGAATAGATTTCAGCCCTATGACCTGTTGGGATTGTGCGACGTATTGTTTGACGTAAAGAGAATTAATCCTTCTGGCCAGTTTTTTTAATAATGTGGTAGCCAAATTGGGTTTTGACCACGTTGCTCAGGCTCCCATGCCCCATGCGTTTGACCGCATCTTCAAACGCTTTAACCATTTTACCTGGACCAAACCATCCAAGGTCCCCACTTTTCGATTTGCTGGGACAGGTTGAAAATTCTTTCGCCAAATCTCGAAATTTGGCTCCACTTTTTAGACGTTTTCTCAGGTCGTCGGCTAACCCTTTTTCTTTGACTAAAATATGACTGGCTCTCCACTCCATACGTGCTCCTTTGTTTAATGGGTGAATTCCATAAGTTCGGATTCTTGTAAGCCTTGCTGAATGAGGGCGGGGATGTCTAGGTGTTCTTCAACTCTGAGAATGCTAGGGAGATCGCATCGGGTGCGGGGGTGCTTGGGAACAAAGAGGGTGCAGCAGTCTTGATCCGGTTCGATGGAAGTTTCAAACGTGCCGATGGCCTGCGCTTGTTGAATGATTTCCAATTTATCCATGCCGATAAGAGGACGGAGAATGGGCATTGTGGTGGCTTGATTGACCACGACGATATTCTCAGGAGTTTGAGACGCGACTTGTCCGAGACTCTCGCCTGTAACCAAGCCCCAAGCGTCTTCCCGTTCGGCGATTTTCTCGGCAATGCGAAGCATGAGACGTCGATAGAGCACGACGCGCACAGGTGGGGGAGAGTTGACGACAATTTGGCTTTGGATTTCGCCAAATGGCACCAGATGCAGACGGGCATGCAATTGATACTGGGTGAGGAGTTTCACGATATCTTGCACTTTTTCCTCGGAAACCCGTGACAGATAGGGACGGCCATGGAAATGGACAAACACCGCTTTACAGCCTCGTTTCTGCATGCGGTAGGTCGCGACGGGCGAGTCAATTCCCCCTGAAATAAGCGAAACGACTTTTCCTCCTGTCCCGGTTGGGAGCCCACCTGGGCCTGCTTCCTTTTGGCAAGAGTAATAGGCTTCTGGCGGGACGAGTTCAACCAGGATTTCAAGATCTGGATTCTTGAGCTTGACCTTTTTGCCGGTCTGTTCCACGACGGCGGCTCCAATTTCTTGTTCCACTTCCATCGACGTTTTTGAGAATCGTTTGTCTGCCCGTTTGGCGCTGACCCGGAAGGTGTTAAAAGGATGAGTTGGAAGCTCAGAAATGACCGCGGCTTTGAGGGCCGTGAGGTCAGGGTTGTCGTGGGGGAGTAGGATTGATCGGGTCAATGAAAAATTCACGATGCCAAAGACCCGTTTTAATTGTTCCTCTAGACGAGGCCAGGCAGACTCGTCTTCAAAGCTGACGCGGATTCGCCCTTGTAGTGCCTCGACATGCACATGCGTGAGTGGCTTCAAGGCGCGGCGGATGTGATGGACTAAGCGATATTCAAAATGTTTTCGGTTTCGTCCCTTGAGTGCCAACTCATGATAATGCACCAACACATGGAACATTAGTGTGCGGCTTCTAAATATCGTTCGGCATCGATGGCCGCCATGCAACCGGATCCGGCCGCGGTGATGGCTTGACGGTAGTTGGAATCCTGGACATCGCCTGCGGCAAAGACTCCAGGGATATTTGTCGTGGTGCGATAGGGTTGGGTGTGAATATAGCCTGCTTCATCCATATCGATTTTACCCTTGAATAAACTGGTATTGGGGGTATGGCCGATGGCGACGAAGACGCCTGATAAGGCAATCTCTTCTGTTTGATTGGTTTGGATATTGCGTAGCCTGACGCCGGTCACGACTTCGTCCCCGATGACTTCTTCCAAACTACTATTCCATTGAAACGCAATTTTTTCATTTTTCATGGCACGATCTTGCATGATTTTTGAGGCACGTAGTTTATCCCGTCGATGAACGAGTGTGACTTTTGACGCGAATTTTGTCAGGAAGGTGGCTTCCTCAACAGCGCTATCCCCACCGCCAATGACCGCAATTTCCTTTTCACGAAAAAAGAATCCGTCACACGTGGCGCAGGTGGAGACTCCATGACCCATTAAACGACTTTCTGAGGGGAGGCCGAGTAAGTTAGCTGACGCCCCCGTGGATATAATGAGCGTTTTGGTTTCAATGGTGTCTTCGCCATCGACGGTGATGCGAAAGGGTCGTGACTTCAGATCCACTTCCGAAACATGCCCATGCCGGAATTGCGTGCCAAATCGTTCAGCTTGTGCACGCATGTCTTGAATCAGCTGTGGTCCCATGACGCCTTTGGGAAAGCCTGGGAAGTTTTCTACGTCTGTGGTCAAGGTCAGCTGCCCACCAGGTTGTGACCCATCGATTAAGAGGGGCGCCAAATTCGCTCTGGCGCTATAGACAGCTGCGGTGAGCCCTGCTGGACCGGAACCAAGAATGAGAACGTCATGTACCATCGTCTAACTCCTTTACCAATTTATCGATATGAACAAGATAATGTTGTTGGGGGCAAAATCAAGTGAGGCCCCGCTTGGGGCCTTGCTGGCGAGCTTCATTTTGATAGGTTCTATACAATGATTTCACCATAAGTCGCAACCGTGAGCGAGGCCAGGTTCCGTCAAGGACGGTATCCGCATAGTGAAGTTTTTGGCGGAGTGGCATTTGTTGCCTAATGCGTCGCAAGGCTGCAGATTTTGTGAGACCATCTCGCTGGCAGACTCGTGATAATTGCGTGAGCCGATCCGCCTTGACCACAAGGATATGATCCATTTTCCGATAGGCTCCAGCTTCAATGAGTAAGGCTGCGTCATAAATAATCACGGTCTGAGGATTGGCTTTGCCGATGGCTTTTGTCCTTGCCGCCTGCTCGCGGGCGACTCGAGGATGAATGATCTTTTGCAGGATTTTTAACTTTGAGGGGTTATGAAATACGACCTGAGCAAGTGCTTGCCGGTTGAGTGTTTTATTCGAATGAAGTACGCCATTTCCAAATTGCTTTTTAATCTCTTTCCAGGCAACTTTACCAGGTTCAACGACATCTCGTGCCAGTTGGTCCGCATCAATGATTGTTGCCCCACAATCCTGAAAGAGGCCAGCTATTGTCGTTTTCCCAGCTCCCAGACCACCAGTTAATCCTACCACCACCATACCAGACCATAGCATAGGGGATAGGACGCAACAATAAATTGAAGGAAAATTTTGACCCAGCTTGACCCTGCTGAATATCATCAGGTATGTGAGTAAAGGGTCCTATGAATAGCAGTTTGTTCTTGTTTGCTCTAATCTATCAACTATGAAACGAGACAGTATGAACAGACACCGGTTTATGATGGCAACGAGGGGATATTTCTTCAGTCTTATTGCCTTTCTTATTCTTCAAGTATCGGGATTGGTCTTGGACAATGTCCAAGGCGAGGAAACGTTACCACCCTCGAATACAAGCATATGGCAGGTGGCGTTAGATGGATCGGGGCATTTCACCTTGATTCAAGAAGCCATTGACCAGGCATCATCCGGTGATACGATTTTGATTAAAGCTGGGACGTATGCTGAAGATGTGACGGTTCATAGCAAAGACCATCTCACTATTGCCGGAGAAGGACTTGATCAGGTTTTCATTACCGGCGAGAAGCGGGTGGGATCCTTACATATTGGAAAATGGCCGTACGGAGCTACCAATGTCACCATTCAAGGGATGACGGTTTCCCAACATGGCGGGCTGGGGGTCGGAATTTTTAATGGAAGCGGGGTCCATCTCAAGAAGGTTCATGTCAAAGGAATGGTGTTTAGTCAACAAGTTGAGGGAGTCCACATCGAAGATTGTATCATTGAGGATAGTGAGACCACTGGGGTGGCCTTTGCGAATTCTTCCGGTAGCCTGGTTCGGAACATCATTCGGCACCATGACCATGGGATTGCTCTTGGGGGAAACTCTGAGGTGACTCTTCGGCAAAATGTCATCTCTGATATTCTCTTTGAGGCAGTGCTCATGAATGATCAATCCAAAGCTACTGTAATTCGGAATACGTTTGTGCGCAATGGCGGCGGCGTTGCTTTTCATGATAAGGCTGAGGCCGTTGTTCGGGGGAATATTATTGGTCAGAGCAAGTTTGGATTCTTGTTCGCGCCTGATAGCCACACGAAATTGGCGTTCAATACATTGTATGCCAACCAAGGCGATTATCTGTTACATGGAACTTCTCAAACTCCTATCCCTGAGCGTGCAGGGAAGACCGATATGACTTTGGCTCCTGGTTTTGTGAATCCTCAAGAAGGCGACTTTCGGTTACGCCAAGATTCCGCGTTACTCCACATCGGTGAATTTCCGTATCTGGGCGCTCTTCCTCCTCTTTCTGCTCAATAAGTATCTGGGGAAATTGTCAAAAATTGTCAATTGTGTCCTCGTAGCATTCTGAGCCTCGTCTAAGCTTTCCGTTTGGCGTTTTTTGCCTGTCCTGCTTTCATTTCCTGGCCCTTACGTTCCTAGTCGTTAAATTGCGTGGAGGTTCTTCGTGAGCTAGCAAATGACCTACGGTCTTGCTAGACATAGTCTATCGAATTTTTCACCTATATTTTTAAGAAAATTGGTGTGGTGTGAGGAAAACCGTCACTCGGAGGATACAATGTCGGGGTTAGGAAGATGGCAATGGTCGTAGAATCAAGCGCGAATGCTCGGCATCTAAGGTAATCAGAAAATGCTTAAGAAATGACATGCCTAACAGACCTTCAATCTCGTCGGGGATATCGGGGAGATCATGGATGGCCACCGCAACATTCTGGGCTTGGGCATTTCCAATATTCAGCGAAGAAAGGTAGTTCATATTAACTTGTACCGAACCGCCTGCGGTGTTGACTGTGAGAAGTTCATTGTCAGTTGTCCCAAGAATTCCAAGATCCAGGGCAATATCTGTCGATAGAACGGTCATCGAGGCTCCGGTGTCAACGATAAGCTGAGCCGTACGTTCCTTATTCAGGTTGGCTTGAACAACAAATGAGCCTCCAACTTTTTTGAGAGGAATGATGACTTCGGCCTTGAGATTTGAGTTTTGTTTGGTTTCTTGTAACAAGGGCGTAGTCGCTGAGGACGATTGATTCTGAGGGATTTGACTTGCCGTCGAGATCTGGGTGTCTTTAATTGGCGGTATACCCCTTAGTGTATTTGGATAAGGAACTATTGTTGACTCTAAACGAGAACAAGCCATGAGTTGAGCAGGATCATCTGTGAGCACGGTAGTTCCTGAGTGGTCCTGGCAACGATATGTTGCGGGAAATCCGGGAGAGACCCACCATAGACATTGCACGAAGAGGATCCCTAACAACCACATAGTGGTTTTCACTTGAAAGCGAAGACTAAGCATGAGTCCAGGGAAAAACATAAAAAAGCATACCAGGCTGAGAATGAATAGTGCTAGGTGCCGACTAGCTGCGGCTTTCAGGTGTTAGGGGAATCGTGGCCTGAACATGATTGCCTGTTTCAAAAATTTTCGTAGACAGGACAATGGTCTCCGGTTCAATTTTATTCACTTGCACGACGCCTTCTAACATTTCTCCCTGTTTAACGATGTAGATAGCTTGGCCATTGGTGAGAAAAGCCTGACTTTCTCCTCCTTTGGTAAGATACCCAAGAAAACGAAATTTGTTGAGCTGTTCCTGGGCTCGCTGTGCAGCCAGGTCTCCAGGAGAGGGACCTGGTTGTGTTGAAGCTCGCGCTGGTGTTGGCGTTTGCTGTGGGGGGAGTGAAACTTTTGGCTTGGCCATCATAGTGGGCAGGCCTATGGGAGCAAAGATATTGCGTGGGAGGGAGAATGTCACCGTCTGCCTGGAATTGGGAAAGAATCGTTCTAGGGAGAGATCCTTAACAGAGGGGAGAGTCGATTGGGTGTCAGCGCTTGTTGGCGAAAGATCGTTGGGGTTTGAATCTGAAACGTCCGACATCTGGTATGCCGTCATGGCTCCCCAGGCGGCTAATAATCCAAACAATACAAATCCTTTTTGTTGATTGGTCATCAGACTTTGGACTTTTTGAGGTGTTGGGGGAACTCTTTTAAGAAGGTTGACACGGTCATTTTAAAAAGAACCCCGTTACGTTTTTTGGAACCTTCCACCGATAATTTTTCAATAAAGAGGTACGGCCATCGTTTTTCTAGTTTATAAATAAACTTCCGGATAGCCTCATAGTCACCATGGGCTTCGAATTCCAAGGTGCCTTTGGCTGATAATTTGTGGGAGAGCGGTTTAAAGTCATATCCCATTCCTGGGATTGTCACGTGGTTTTGTTTTGCCAATTCTGCAATGTCTAAACTGAGGTCCATGAACTCTCGGTAATTTGAAAGGGCCATCCAGGTTGTGGAAATAATTTCTTGAGTTTGTTGAGCGACCCGTGTTTGGTTTAAGACTTGTTGCGCCGATTGAACATCGGATGTCACTTGATTGAAGCGATTTTGTGCGGGGTAAAACATTAAGACAAACATTCCGATCGAAGAGAGCCCAGCCACCACAGCACTAATGAATAAAGGCATGAGATGCCGTGAAATTAAGAGCGCGGTTTTAGACTGTTGGGAAAGTTTCAAGATCGTCATTGGTTTTTAGGATTTCTGTGAATTCGAGGGGAAATGACTGGGGTTGTAGGTGACTTTCATTGAAAAGACGATAGTGGGTTGGCTCTTCGTTTCTTGCCTTTTTTTCTTCGCATGTTGAGTCAAAATGACATCGTGAAAAGCTTGATGTTTTTCGAGACGATGAAGTAATTCGTTTAAATCCTGTAATGATTGAGTTGAGCCATTGAGTCGCACGGTATTCGTTTTTTCATCAAGTGAAACGGCACGCATCCTAATGCTTTGAGGTAAGGCTGATTCAAGATCGGTCAGCATTAGGGTCCAAGAGAATCCGACTCGTTCTCGTACTTGTTTCACGAAGGTGATTTTTTGTGGAATCTTTTGGATAGCTTGATTTGATAAGTCGATGTTCTCGGTTTTCGCTTGGGTAATGACCTGTCTAGTTTGGGTCATGATCGTACGTGTTTGATTTTCAAGGATATCAATTTCTTGGTGGAAGTTTGTGCCCATCCACCAGAAACAACCGGTGAGGGTAATGCACACTACGATGATGGCCTTGAGGGTAAACTGAGTTAATCTGATCTGTTGGATGCCAGGAGCAGAAAGGTTATTCTTCACGCGTGGGACCATTATGCCCTCCTGAGGCTGGCATAGCCGGGAAGGGCCGACCAGAGATGGGATTCTTGAATGGCACGCATTTCATAATTGTTGAAATCCGTAGGCGAGGGTAACTGATTGACCTGAATTTGAGAATTTTTTAATCCACTCGCCATGGCCGTTTCTTGGATCTTCTCTGATGAAGGAAGAAGGGTATGGCCAAATTCAAGGTCGCTCACCACAAAAAGATTCGTGGGGAAAGTTTTTGCCCCATCTTGAAAGAACGTCTCCATATAATATTGAATGGTCGCTAATACTTCTTTTTCAACTTTGGTTACCGTATAAGAAGGGTAGGGGCTAACGACGCTTGTGCTGTTGGTCGATCCTTGAGAGTCCTGTAAGGACTCTTCAATTGAGGGGAATGATTGTTCTTGTTCCTGGAATGCAGATGGGGTTAGTGGATCCCAGGCCTCTGCGTTTACCTCCTGTCGAATGGTGATGGCCTTTGTCCGAACAAAGCGCGGACATCCATCATGGAATGCAAAAAAGGTGAATCCCCAATGACTCATAAAGATAAACATCGCTCCAGATGATGCGTTCGGGCTACGTCGGTCTTCTGACTCTAAAATCTCTTGGATCGTCTGTTGATAAAAATCAAAGGTATCTAGGCCGGAAATGCTGAGGGAAATCGGTATCAGGTTTGCATCAAGGCATGCACGTTCATACTGTTCGGCAATTTCGTGTCGAATCGCGGTTCCTAAGACCTGCACCTGTTCTGAATGTTTTTCTTCTAAGGAATCGGCCAGGGATGTTGGAACATAAACGTCATATGCCAATCGAGACTGCGCCGTATCCAATTTTAAGTCTTCCTGGAAACGCCAATTTAACATAGCCATTTGTTCGCTTTTTTTGGTAGGAAATGTAGAAAATTCAAATATGCTGGTACGCGCACAAAGATCTGGTAGGCTAAGAGCGATGGAAATAGGTGTGTTGAGAGGTTTGACTAAGTTCCGTAGTTGTTCAACGAACGTTTCTAGATTTTCAATGTTGGACTTGGCGGAGGATAGCCGAATAACGCCGGAAGGCAGCGAAATGCTGTCGACCGCGTGAAGGCGAGTGGTTCGCCAAGGGTTCTTGACTTTAACTAAAAACAAGGCTTCTTCCGATATGGAGAGGGCCAAAGTAGGCTGATTAATTGGGAATAAATTCATAACACTTCTTCCACAGGGGTCACACGATTGATCTCTTTAAGTGTACTTTCTCCTCGAAAAACTTTTGCCAGTGCGGCTTGTCGCAAAGACGTCATGCCTTGTGCCATAGCAGCCACTCGAATTTCGGATGATGATTTTCCGCCCAAAATCATTTCCTTAATGGAATCAGTCATATCTAAGAATTCTGTAATGGCTTTTCGTCCTTTAAAGCCTAACCCATGGCATTCATTGCACCCTTTGCCTTCAAAAAAGGTTTGATGCTTTACGGTTTCATAGTCAATGCCAGACTCTAGGCATTGCTCAGGGTGAACTTCGACTTGCACGCGGCAATAGGGACAAATAGAGCGCACGAGGCGTTGCGCAAGAATGCAACTTAGCGAAGCGACAAAATTGTAAGATTCAATACCCATATTGACAAAACGACTAATGACATCGAAGGCATTATTCGCGTGGACAGTCGAAAAAACTAAATGCCCAGTTAACGCGGATTGGATGGCGATTTGCGCCGTTTCTAGATCCCGAATTTCTCCTACCATAATTTTGTCCGGGTCATGTCGTAATATGGACCGAAGCCCTCGAGCAAAGGTCAGGCCTTTTTTCTCGTTAACCGGGATTTGGACAATCCCTCCCAATTGATATTCTACAGGATCTTCAATAGTAATAATTTTATCCTCATCGCTATGGACTTCATTTAATGCGGCATACAGTGTGGTTGTCTTTCCACTTCCTGTGGGTCCTGTGACCAAAACCATGCCATATGGACGCGTAATGGCTCGTCGAAAACGCCTGAGGTCTTCTCCGGTATACCCCAAGGCTTCTAGTCGAAGACCTTGTACGCCTGCCGACACATGCTGTTTATCCAAAATTCTAATGACGACGGATTCTCCATAGACACTGGGAAGAATGGAGACGCGAAAATCAATGGTTCGTTTATTGAGCAATAATTTAAATCGACCATCCTGTGGGATCCGTCGTTCAGCAATATCCAACTCTGACATGATTTTGAGCCGAGAGATCAGGGAGGGGTGAATCCCTGAATCAAATGATTCCATGGCTAAATAGAGCACACCGTCAATACGAAATTTAACGTCAACGGCATGTCCGGTTGGTTCGATATGAATATCACTGGCTTGCTTCTGTAAGGCTGTTAAAATGATGGTATTGACTAGTTTCACGACCGGACTAAGGTCTTGCGTAATGCGTTCGACCGAAAGGATTTCCTCACCTTTTTCATCTTCTTTAATGAGGACGGGATCTAGTTCGGCCTTAATGCGGGTAAGAACCTGGCTATTCCCCTCACTATTGCTTAACACGTCAAGGATGGCAGGTTTTGATGAAACGATTAATCGCAACTCATGCCCTAATTGATGCTCTAACTCATCGATCATTCGAAGATCTTGAGGCTGGGCGATGGCAATAGTGAGCACATCGCCTTCTTTTTCCATGGGTACGAACTCATAGCGGTGCATGAGTTCGACAGGAATGGATTCCATCAATGGGGTTGGGACACGAAATTCTTTCAAGTTATTCCAGGGTAAACCATATTGATCAGCCAATATTTGACCGGCCGAATCCTCGTTAAGCGTGCCTCGCTCTAAGAGTAGAGTAGCAATCGATTGCTTCGAAGCTTTGGCGGTTTCTCGTAGCAGGTCGATTTCGCGCTCCAAGATCAGACCTTTTTTCACCAAGATCTCTTCGATGGGCATGCGTTTGACAGGTGTCGTCATAAATGTTTTTACTCAGCGTTTCTGGTTAGACAGCACCGGCCATTTGAAAAATTGGAAGATACAAGGCAATCACGACTCCTCCTAAAATCAGGCCAATGAGGATAAT
>JAJDBR010000067.1 GCA_029261275.1 Nitrospirales bacterium | reverse complement strand
GGAAATTACCGCTCAGTGGATGACGATCTACAATGAGCAACGGCCTCACGCTTCTCTCCAGCACACAGCACCCTGTATATATGCACACTCACCGCCTCAAAACTCTATTTATGAACTGTCCGCTTGACGGGGAAGCTTACAAGCCCATCTGGACAAGCTGAAGGTGTTCGGAAGAAATATAATCATTTATGGGGTGTATCTTAAAGATGGCACCCGAACAAATTTAGGGGAACAGATTGAAGAAAAGGGAAAGTAACCAGGAACTAAATGAACCTATTGTTAAAAGTTGGATGAGAATAATTATTTTTGAACAAAGTGTCGAACAAATAGAATAACACCAACCAAGTAAGGTCAAGGGAACGCCTATGAAAAATAATAACACTGGAAAACTTGGTATTCCTTGTGAAGGTGTAAGCGGAGAAATGAGTCCTATGCCAAAAATCGCCCACGCTATGAGGCAGCTAGAACCTATTAATACTCCTTTCATCTTATTAGTGATGATGGGCGTGAGGGAGGGCGGGTTCGTCTGAAGACTCTTTTGTGAGGTGGTTGAGGTTGCAGTGGAGGTCATCCATTTCTGGGCATTCAGTTTCTAATTGGATGGTCAGGTGGTGAATGCCAAACTGTGTTGAAAGTAAGGATTGGATAGGCTCAAGGAGGAGGTCTTTGTCGGGCACCGTTTCCGTATCGACGAGGACGTGACAGGTCAGCATGATGATTCGGGGTTCGACGGACCAAATATGGAGGTCATGAACTTTTTGGACTCCAGGGATATTTTCAAGGTTTGTGACGATGGTCGACGTATGGAGATGGGGGGGAGTGGATTCTAAAAGAATATCCAACGATTCTCGAAAGAGAGGCAAGCTACTTTTAATAATCACCACCACCAGGACTAGGCTAATGAGGGGATCAAGAATCGTGAGATTGGTAAGGGCAATACCTAACCCACAGAGAATGACGCCTACCGACATCCAGGCATCCATCATCATGTGAAGGAAGGCCCCTCGAATATTTACATCATTTTTGGCTCCTTGCCGTAATAACCACGCGACGCCAAAATTCGCCATCATGCTGATGCCCGCAATGCCCATGACCCAAAGCCCTGGTATGTGCTCAAGCGGGGTCATGATTCGGTAGAGCGCAAATCCAGCAATAAGTAATCCAGTGAGGAGCAAAGTGAGGCTGTTCAGAAAGGCGGCTATGGTGCCAGCACGGTGATAGCCAAAGGTGTATTCTTCGGTTGCGGGCCGACTCGCCAAAATATGGGCGTACAAAGCTAATAACAGAGCTCCTTGGTCGATGAGGTTGTGACTGGCATCACTGATGAGGCCAAGGCTATTTGTCCAATAGCCTCCAATGAATTCGGCTAGGATGATAATGCCATTTAACAGTAATCCGAGTTTAAGTCGGCGGGTAAGAGGGGAAGGGGCAGCATGTAAATGAGGCATAGACTCTAGTGTCCCATGATTTCACAGAAGGGACAAGGATAAAGAGGATGGTTCATTGTGGATCTATGGGAGGGTAAGGTGATGAAAACTGTGAGAAACCAAGACTGAACAGAAATGTGGGGTAAGGTTTCGACGATCGGAAGAGAATCATCCGACCGTCGATAGATAATGAAATAGGTTTGGCGCTAATCGTCGGAGGTGTCTTGTGGGGAGGATTTTACTGCTTGTTTAGTGGTATCTACAGCAGAATTAACACGGTTAGCTGCATGTTTCATTGATTCCTTTGCTTCTTCAGACCAAGCTTGCATAGCTTCCTTGGTCTGGGCGGCCATTTCAGAAAACTCATCTTGTGCTGTTCTCGCGCCACGGGCGATGCGGTGGCGGAGTTGGGTGCCTGATTCAGGGGTTAGCATAATGGCCGTTCCTGCGCCCAATAAAAATCCAGCGATAAAGACAAATCCATTGACCCAGCTTGAATCGCCCTGTCCATTATAGTCGCTCATGATGCTATCCCTTCCTGGTCATATTAGTCGTTATGAATTGTGTTGATTGTTTTTGGTTGTTGCCATCATGGCCATGATGGCTCCACCTAAACATACTCCAGACGCGAAAATTAAACTATAGGAGAGGCCGGTTCGTAGTTCGGGCCACGTATCCAAAACCCGTTTCCATAAGGGAAGCTCATCTGTCACATGAACATGCCCCTCCCAGCCCAATTCTCCTTGTGGCATGCCTTGATCGGCAATAGGTTCATCATCAGCTTTACGGACAGTGTTGAGATTGGTCACAGTCATAAAAGAGGCTCCAATAAAGCAAAAGGAAAATGTAAGAACAAATTGGCTACAGGTAATCCTACCATGTTTGACGTATTTTGTGGAGCCACTATTTCTTGTGTGAAGACATTTCGAAAGGATTGGGAATCTAAGCCGGCAGGGAGCGAAATCTGGGTTTGTCCCCACACAGATTTCCCAATCGGGGGTGTCTCAGGATCTGTAATTAGCTGAGTCAAAAATCGAGGGAAAACGGCCAAATAGACCTTTTTGCCCTCCTGCCGAAAAAACCCACAAACCTGCCCCGCTTGATCTCCCTGGGATTCTAATGGGTGATACGTTCCATTGAGAAAGAGAGAAGCGTGATTTTTCCGGTAGTGAAGGGTGCTCTGGGTGACAAACATTTTGATCAAACCATTGTCGGCATGTTGGAAGAGATACTGAATCAGGTCAATGGAGTTGAACGTTTGTTGGAGATCTTGTAACTCAACCAAACGTTTTTGGTGCAGTCCATAGTCCACTGTGCCTCGGTTATCCGGGTCGACTAAGCTCAAATCCCAGAGTTCGGTGCCTTGATAAAAATCAGGGATGCCAGGAGCCAGTGTTTTAATTAAGACTTGAGCCAACGAATTATATATGCCAAAGCCAGCAATGCGTCGTTGGAAAGGCAAGAAATCCTCCAAAAACGTATTTGTCGGTATAGGAGAAAGAATGCGATCTAGAAAATTTACGATTGCCTGTTCATAGGCTTCATCGGGGTTGAGCCAACTGCTCGTGACCTTGGCTTCGCGTAACGCTTTAATCATGTAAGTTTTGAGTCTGTTTGAGGTCTTCGCGTGGACTTCATCCGAGATTGAACCGAAAGGCCAAATTCCTAGCAAGGTTTGGTAGATGAGATATTCTTCATTGCGGCTGGGAACCCGTTGTTCCTCAAGACGACGCGCGGCTTTTTTGTTAAGACGGTTCCATGTTCGTAGCCGATTGCGCCATTCCGTAGGAATTTCGGATAGGACATTGATACGAGCACGGACGTCTTCGCTACGTTTGGTGTCATGGGTCGATGTGGAAGAGAGACTCCAAGGCCAATGCTCAGCACGTTCTTCCATATAATGATGAAATTTTGAAATCGACAAACCAAAATGGTCAGGCTCGCCACCTACTTCATTGAGAGACGTTAGGCGATTGTATTGGTAGAACGCCGTATCTTCAGCGCCTTTGGCGGTGACCGGACTAGTAGTTTGTTGAAATTTCATGACAAAGGGACGAATGATTTCCCAATTTAATGGTGAAGAATCTTGAGGCGTAGTATTCATGAGCACGTCACGAATGAAATCAAAGACCAAATTACTAAGCGCGGGATTTCGGCGCTTAGCACGCGCCACGGCCAGCCGAATATAGGCGCGGTCGCGGTCAGTAATGGGTTCAATGGACGTTGGTCGAATATAGGTGCGATACACAGGGAAGCATGCAATGATTTCCCGAATGGCGTGAATTAAACTATTCAGCGTAAAGTCACGGGAGCGGCGATTTTGTTCAGAAAGCACATTAAGTTCGTGCCCCAACGCATTGATTTCTCCTGCCATAGAGGTGGTCATGATGAGTTTTTTGCATTGATAAATGAGATCTTCGTAGTGAAAGGGTTGCTTGGTAAAGCGAGTGTAGATTTGCTCAATTTGCCGTTGATGTGATGTTTGAACGAAGAGGCGGTTCACGAGGGAGAGAAAGGCATAGCCAGTGGTTCCGTGAACGGGCCAATCAGGGTTCAGCCGTTCTCCTGTACCTAATATTTTTTCGACTAACAGATAGAACACTCGTCCTTGAGAATCTGGTGTGATCTGAAATTGTTGGGCGGCCCATGCTTGCCATTGAGCTAGATAGCCCTGTGGGTCGTAAAGTCCATCCACATGATCAATGCGTAATCCCGTGACGGCTCCAGATGAAACCAAGTCGAAGATTTTTTGTTGGGCCTCCTGAAAGACGGCAGGCACTTCCATTCGAATGGCGGCCAATTGATTAATATCAAAAAAACGACGGTAATTAATCTCTTCCCCAGCCACTCGCCAATAGGCCAATCGATAGGCTTGATTAGAGGCCAATTCATCTAACAGGTCGAAACTGAGAGGGGAACCTTTACTCCCATTGAGAAGGTGGAGACTCTCGGTAAGAAAATGTTGGAGGGGTTCATGCTCCGTGATGACGGCAGCGAGACGTCGCCGGATCACCTCTTTTTCCCTATACCGTTCAGCGATACGCTCTGGATCGGTCTCCGTCCGTATTGGCAAATGAGAGAGAGCAGTGACGATACTTTGATATTCTTGGAGGGTAGGTGATGTGTCCCCAAGGAGGGTGACAAGGCTCTCTTGGCGGAAAGTCAGGACAAGATTCCATGTAGAAGGATCTAAGGGGAGGCGGTGTTCATAATATTGCAGAAAAAGTTGTCCATCATCATACTTTAGGGTAATTTCTTGATTTTCTAACACGATGCCATATTGATCTCCCAAAATGGGAAGAAGGACGGTATTTTCTAATTCCGGTTTAACCGGTGTCCAATCAATATCAAAAAAGGTGGCGTAAGGCGATGAAGGCCCATTTTCTAAAACATCTTGCCACCAGACATTGGCCGAACCGGCTATTCCCATGTGGTTCGGGACGACATCCAACAGTTGCCCCATTCCATGGTCTCGCAGGGCGGTAATAAAAACTTGATAGTCGGCTTCCGTTCCAATTTCAGGATTAAGGACTGTAGGGTCAATGACATCATATCCGTGAGTACTGCCGGGAGAGGCTTTGAGGTATGGGGAGGCATAGCAATCGGTGATGCCGAGTTGATGCAGGTAGGGGATGAGCTTCGCTGCGTCTAAAAAGGTAAACGAACTGTTGAATTGCAAGCGATAGGAAGAAAGTGGAATGCGAGGAACGTCAGCCGGCATGATCGATGGATCACGGGAGAGAAGAGGGAGATGAGATGGCCTGGCCTCCATAGGATTTTCCGCGTGCGACGGTTGTGAGCCCCAATTTACCAGTCTGTCGCTTTCCTCCTCGACCTTTGTCGCCTCCCATAGTCGTGCCAGATTCAATCACGTTAAATCGATCAATGATGCAGCGTTGAAGATGACTCTTGGGGCCAATCACGGTTCCATCAAGAATGATGGATTCTTCGATCGTACAGCCTTCTTCAATGCGAACATTGCGGCCAACAATGGAACGCCTAATCGTGCTGTCGATAATGAGGCTGCCTTGCCCAACCATGGCATCGTTCATTTGAGACCGAACCATGCTGGCGACGGGGTCGGTCAAGGCATCTGTGGTAATGGGCCATTTGACATTGCGTAAATCAAAGATAGGATTCTGCCCCAGGACATCCATGTTGGCTTGCCAATAGGCTTCTAGCGTTCCCACATCCCGCCAGTAACCCCATTCTTCATAGGGATGGATGCCGGGCACGGCATTATTCAAAAAGTCATAAGCTAACACTCGATGAGATTTGATGAGGGACGGAATTATGTCTCGTCCAAAATCATGCGTGCCGGCTTGGCTGGCATCATTTTCCAAGATTCGGACCAACATTTCAGCATTAAAAATATAGTTACCCATGGAGCTGTATGACATCTCGGGATTGCCTGGCATGGGTTTGGGTTGCGCAGGTTTTTCTTCAAAACCCATAATCTGATGATCGGAGCTCGCTTCAATAATGCCAAAGCCTTTGGCTGCATGAATGGGGACGGGCAGTGCGGCGACGGTCACCTCAGCTTGATGCTCGAGATGAAACTGAATCATTTGCCGGAGATCCATGCGGTAAATATGGTCGGCACCGAAGACGACCACTAAATCTGGGGCAAAATCTCGAATGAGGTTGATGTTCTGATAGACCGCGTCGGCCGTCCCTTCATACCATTTTCCTCGTCCCTTCATTTGTGGTGGGACGACGGTGATGAAGGCCTGTCGATTGGGTCCACTAAAGCGCCACGCTCGTCGAAGGTGTTCAATGAGGGACTGGGAGCGATATTGCACAAGCACGTACATGGCTTGGATGCCGGAGTTGATAAAATTACTCAGAACAAAATCAGCAATACGATAATTTCCCGCAAAAGGCACTGATGGCTTACTCCGTTGTTCAGTCAGAGGCATCAGGCGTTCACCCTTGCCACCCGCCATAATCATGGCTAGAACTTTTTGGGGAATCCGCTCCTTGAGGGCGAGATTTGGTGAAGGCGTCTTTTTCTTTTTCATGATTGAGGCGTATGAACGACGATCGGCTCAGTTTTGGGTTTAGTTGCCTGCTCGGCTATCGTGAGTTCTAATTCAGTTATAGCCTTCTGTTGTTTGGTGATTAACCGGCTTTTCTTAATGAAAGACGGCAAGGATGCGATGACGCTCAAAATGACCCCACAGGCCAAGGCTGTTAGAAGCACTATGACCAAGGAACCCTGAAATCTCCACGAAAAAAACGTAATAATAATTGGCTCGGAGTTTTGTAATGAAAAAGCAACGGCAAGAAACAAGACGAACAGAAATGTGATCAAGACAGAATACATAGGCTAGAAAATTTGGTAGACTACTTTCTAGTTAACATAGAACTACATGGATGGCAATGCCTATAACCTCTGAACAAGTTCAACGAATTCTCAATGCCCAAGAATGGGATCCATTTTCTGTACTGGGTCCGCATCGAGAAAGTCATGGCAATGTTGAACATATTCGGATCAGGGCATTTTTCCCCGACGCCGCGGAAGTAGCCTGTCTTCCTCATCAACCACACGCCGATCCTTTGCCGATGACGCTTGTGGAACCTGATGGCCTATTTGAAGCGGTCTTTCAGGGAAAAGCTCTCGCGTCCACCTATCAATATCGAGTCACTACGACTCAAGGTAGTACCAGCCACCAGTATGATCCCTATGCCTTTTCTCCTGTCTTGTCGGAACTTGATTTGCATCTATTTGGCGAGGGGAAGCTCTATAAAGCCTATGACAAATTGGGGGCGCATCCTTGTACGCACGAAGGAGTGCAAGGCGTAAACTTTGCGGTGTGGGCTCCGAATGCGAAGCGGGTAAGTGTCGTGGGAATGTTTAATGGCTGGGATGGGCGCCGACATCCGATGCGGGGTCGGGGAGGCGTGGGTATTTGGGAATTATTCATTCCAGGAATGGGTAACGGGGAAATCTATAAATACGAAATATTACCGCAAGGCGGCGGGATACCGTTTACGAAAGCGGACCCCTATGCCTCAGCGGCTGAATATCGTCCGAAAACGGCTTCGCTGGTTTGCGATGTGTCGCAGCATCAGTGGAACGATTCAACGTGGTTGCAAGCACGAAAGACGAGCGACCCTTTAAAAAAACCACTCTCCATCTATGAAGTGCATCTTGGGTCCTGGAAACGCGTAGTGGAAGAGGGCAATCGGTGGATGACCTATCTGGAAATAGGTGAACACTTGATTCCGTATGTGAAAGACCTGGGGTTCACACATATCGAGCTCATGCCGATTGTGGAACATCCATTCGATGGGTCATGGGGCTATCAGGCTACAGGCTACTTTGCCCCAACGAGTCGATTTGGGACGCCGGAAGATTTTATGGACTTTGTTGATGCCTGCCATCAAGCCGATATTGGCGTCATTATGGATTGGGCGCCGGCACATTTCCCTGACGATCCCCATGGGTTGGCGTTTTTTGATGGTACGCATCTCTATGACCATGCCGACCCACGTATGGGCTGGCACCCAGAATGGAAAAGTCGAATATTTAACTATGGCCGGACCGAAGTCAAAAACTTTCTCATCAATAGTGCCTTAAGTTGGTTTGATCGCTACCACATCGATGGGTTACGGGTCGATGCCGTGGCCTCCATGCTCTATCTGGACTATGCTCGAAAAGATGGTGAATGGGTACCAAACCAGCATGGCGGAAACGAAAATCTTGACGCGGTGGAATTCATCAAGGAATTAAATACCGTGGCCCATCAAGAACATCCAGGCATCATGACGATAGCCGAAGAATCTACGGCATGGCCTGGGATCTCAAGGCCCATCTATGTCGGAGGGTTGGGTTTTTCGTTTAAATGGAATATGGGCTGGATGCACGATACGCTGGAATATTTTCAACTTGATCCCGTGTACCGAAAATTCCATCAAGACCAGGTCACGTTCGGGCTCATGTATGCCTTCACGGAAAATTTCGTGCTCGTCCTTTCACATGATGAAGTGGTGCATGGCAAAAAGGCGCTCCTCGACAAAATGCCTGGGGACGATTGGCAACGCTTCGCGAATCTCCGTGCCCTTTATGGTCATATGTGGGGACACCCTGGAAAGAAAATGCTTTTCATGGGCACAGAAATCGGGCAATGGTGGGAATGGAATCACGACGACAGTTTGCAATGGCATTTGCTCGACTATGCCCCGCACCGAGGGTTACAACAATACATTGCTGATCTCAATCGGTTGTATCAATCAGAGCCAGCGTTGTACCAAGTCGATTTTGATTGGCAAGGCTTTCAATGGATCGATCTGCACGATAGCGACAATTCCACGCTCACCTATATTCGCTATGCGCAGAATCAGTCCGACTGTATTGTGTGCGCGTGCAACTTTACCCCAGTACCACGAGTGCAATACCGGATGGGGGTTCCTCGCGGCGGCTTGTATGGGGAACTCTTAAATAGTGATTCAGAAATCTACGGCGGCAGTAATATTGGAAACGGCGGCAGCGTTCAAGCCGATCCCATCCCCTGGCACAACCAACCATTCTCTCTTCTCGTCACTCTCCCGCCCCTGAGCGTTGTTTTCTTCAAACCAGCTTGATACAAGGTGGGATTTTCGTATTTGTCTGAAGCACAGAATTTATTTTTTCCTACATTTTCTGGTATGTGACGCAAATTTATCCAATATTCCTCTAGGACATCTTCATCGATTTCCACATTGGTTTTAGGGAGAGCATCTCGCCCCTCTTTTCTGCAGCCAGATATCCCGTACTTTTCCCTTGTTTTCATGTCAAAGTCGTTTGACTTGAAGCCTTGTCCACGTAAAGATCGAATTATCTGCATTCCATACTTAAGTCGTCTTCCATTTTCTTTAACCTCAACCCACCCAATTCTCGCAGGGCCAGCCAGACTTTCTACCTTGGGTTCTATCCACATGACCCGTTTCATAAATTTTGTGCTATTAGGGGGGAATTTAATTTTTAGCCTAGGCTTGCTTGTAGACCCAAACCGAATAAGAGGGGAGGGGAAGTATTTGTTTGGCCGAAGTTAGATCAATTTTGGCTGAAGCCTGCGCCAAAGGGACATTGTTTTGGTCGGCATATTGAGGTTGCGCGTTATCCAGGAGGAGAGTCCATGCGCTCTTGGGTTGGCTAAGCGTAATGCCTGTGGGTTGGTCATTGAATCCTAGGATGAGCAACATGGCGTCGGTATTTGGGTTTTTTCGATAGATCGTGAGGACTGTTTTTTCGGGGTTCATCCACACGCGTAGGTGGTGGCCTTTGAGTCCAGTTCCCAGGGAGGCATGTTCTTTTCGCAGGCCGATGAGTTGTTTGGTCCATGCTGCCATATGCTGTTGAGCCTCGTCGTGAGCCTCTGGTGGCGTTAAGCGGGAATGTTCAAAGGTTGTGAGTGCATAGGGGTCGGGAATGTTTTTCCAGCCAAAGGGTTTAAACTCCGCCAGGCGTCCTTTGCGGACGGCTTCAATCAATCGTTCATCCCCATGATCAATGAAATACTGAAATGGCGCGCGTTCTCCGTATTCTTCACCCATGAAGAGCAGGGGAATGAAGGGGGAAAGCAGCACAGCAGCGGTGAGAACTTGTTGCGCGGCATGAGGAAGGTGTAAGGCCAATCTATCGCCTTTGGCACGATTCCCAATTTGATCATGATTTTGGGTAAACACGATAAAGGATGATGGCAAGAGGTGCGCGGCAGAATTTCCATGTCGGCGGTGGCGATGCTGTGAATATTGGCCAGAGAGCACGAAATGTTTTCGAAAGGCCGTGGCGACATGATCCAGAGATCCATAGTCCGAGTAGTATCCCTGTCGTTCCCCGGTGACCAGGGCATGCAGGGAATGATGAAAATCATCATTCCATTGGGCATCGAGGCCATATCCACCTTTTGAATCCGGCGAAAGAATCTTCGCGTCATTGAAGTCACTTTCGGCGATGACCGAGACCAATCGGCCAGCTTGCGCCGCCTGGGCATGCACGGCAGCGCGAATGTCTTGCAATATGTGTGTGGCGCTGGAGTCGAAAATTCCATGAACGGCATCCAATCGGAGGGCGTCGATATGGAAGTCGCGCGTCCAATACACGGCATTGGAAATGATGAGATCTCGCACCGCATCGCTGTGTGGGCCATCGTAGTTGATCGCACTGCCCCATGGCGTGCGGTAATGGTCCGTAAATAACGGACCAAAATCTCCCCAGTAATTGCCTTCCGGCCCAAGGTGGTTATAGACCACATCCAAAACCACTGCCAGTCCTGCATGGTGACAAGCATTGATGAGCCGATGTAGCCCCTGTGGCCCCCCGTATGTATTGTGAGGAGCAAAGAGATAGGTACCGTCATAGCCCCAATTCCTGGCTCCGGGGAATTGCGCGATCGGCATTAATTCAATGGCAGTGATGCCTACGTCATCTCGTAAATAAGGTAAGAGGGAAATGATGTCATCAAAAGTTCCGGTTTTGGTAAATGTTCCGGGATGCAGTTCATAAATGATGTAGTCCGCTAAGGGCAGCCCCTTCCACTCTTGGTCAGTCCAGGGAAAGGCCAAAGGGTCGATGACTTCTGAGGGGCCATGCACCCCTTCCGGTTGAAAGCGAGAAGCTGGATCCGGTCGTGTGAGTTTTTCATGGAGAACATAGTGGTAACGGGTCCCAACCCCAATATTGGAGGCTGTTGTTTGCCAATACCCAAAGGGTTGTGGCTGCATGGAAATGGTTTCCGGTTGATGGCCTAGAATTTCAACCTCGAGGGCTTTGACCCATGGGGCCCAGGCTCGAAAGGTGACCTGGGATGGGCCCGTGACTATGGCCCCGATGGGTTGTGGTTCAGGGCGTTGGGTCAGTTGAGCATATGATTGATGTGGCATGATTCAAATATCAAGGTCGTGGAATGGTTAATGACAGGTCGTGATTCTGGTAAGGGCCACTCATTTTATCATGGTTTTTCTGTGCGTCACGTGTGAGGCAACAATTGGGTGGAAGAAGGATTTAGGGGTTCCCAGTTCCTGCCCAGCCTGTTACCGTATTATTGCAGATTTTGAGCGATTGCACTGATATTGCCGTTGCCTAGGACATAGTGAAATTTGAAGAATATGGAGTCCAATCGATGAGACAACGACCAGGACGGCCGTATCCGTTAGGGGCCACATGGGACGGTGAGGGGGTGAATTTCGCGTTATTTTCCGAAAACGCGACTGGCGTTGAACTATGTTTGTTTGATACCGAATATCAAGATCGTGAAACGTTTTCCCTGTCCCTTGAAGAATGTACCGATTTAGTATGGCATGTCTATCTTCCCGAAGTACGTCCTGGGCAATTGTACGGCTATCGCGTGCGTGGGCCGTATGACCCGTCTGTCGGGCATCGTTTTAATCCATCCAAACTTTTAATTGATCCGTATGCCAAAGCGATAACCGGTATCGTGAAATGGTCGGATGCCATGTTTGGGTATCGAGTGGGTCAGGCTGAAGAAGACCTCGTCAAGGATGAACGGAATAATGCGGGTAATGTGCCGAAGTGCATGGTGGTCGATCAGGCGTTTTCATGGGGCCAGGATCGGTTGTTGCAAATTCCGTGGGCACAGACAGTGATTTATGAAGTGCATGTCAAAGGATTTACCATGAATCATCCGGATGTGCCTGAACGTCTTCGAGGCACGTATGAAGGGTTAGCCTCGCCACCGATCATTGCCTATCTGAAGTCGTTGGGGGTCACAGCGGTCGAGCTTCTTCCGGTCCACCATTTTGTGAATGATCAATTCCTTCTTGATAAAGGGTTAAGCAATTATTGGGGATACAATTCCATTGGGTATTTTGCCCCGGACATTCGATACTCGGCGTATCCTCGAGAAGGCCGAAAAGTCTATGAATTTAAGACGATGGTCAAAACCCTCCATAGTGCTGGCATCGAAGTCATTTTGGATGTTGTCTATAACCATACGGGAGAGGGCAATCATCTAGGACCAACTTTGTCCTTCCGGGGCATTGATAATGCCGCATATTATCGTTTGTCGCCGGACGATCCTCGGTATTACATGGACTACACCGGTTGTGGAAATACCTTAAACGTTCGACATCCGCGGACCCTACAAATGATTATGGACAGTTTGCGTTACTGGGTGTGCGACATGCACGTGGATGGGTTTCGCTTTGATTTGGCTTCGGCACTGGCCCGTGAACTGCATGATGTGGATCGTCTCAGTGCATTTTTCGATATCATTCATCAAGATCCCATATTGTCACAAGTGAAATTAATTGCCGAACCGTGGGACTTGGGAGAGGGCGGCTACCAAGTCGGGAATTTCCCGCCGGGATGGGCTGAATGGAATGGAAAATATCGGGATGTGGTGCGGCGGTATTGGATGGGCGATAACAGCTTGTTAGGTGAATTCGCTTCTCGCTTGGCAGGGAGTAGCGATCTCTATGGGCAAAGCGGACGTCAGCCGTATGCCAGTATCAACTTTGTCACGGCGCATGATGGATTTACGCTTAACGATTTGGTGTCCTATAACCAGAAGCATAATGAAGCCAATCAAGAAGACAGTCGAGATGGCACCGATGACAATGAAAGCTGGAATTGCGGCGTGGAAGGCGCGACTGACGATCCCGTGATTCAACAGCTTCGTGAACGGCAGAAACGAAATTTCTTTGCGACCTTATTGCTGTCCCAGGGTGTCCCTATGATTTCTGGTGGTGATGAGATTGGGCGAACGCAAGGCGGAAACAATAATGCCTATTGTCAGGACAACCCCATTAGTTGGTTTGATTGGAATGTAACGAAGGTTCAGACTGAACTTCTGGATTTTGTCAAAAACCTTATTACTATCAAAAAAGAGCATCCCGTTTTCCATCGGCGCCGCTTTTTTCAAGGGAAACAGATTAAGGACTCTGAGGTCAAAGATATTGCCTGGTTTGCGAGCGATGGGAAGGAAATGGCCGAGGAGGATTGGGACAAAGGTCTTTTAACGCTGGGTATTCGTTTGGCTGGCGATGCGATTGAAGAAATGGATGAATTAGGGAATCCGATTATTGATGATTCTTTTTTACTCATGTTGAATGCGTATCATGAGGCTGTCCATTTTACTTTGCCGGCCCATAAAAAAGGTGTAGCGTGGGAATGGGTGTTTGATACGGCGTTGACAGATAGTAAAGATGTGAGAAAAACATGGCGGGGAGGAAAGGTCTATGAACTGGAAGCCAGGGCCATGGCGCTGATGCGTTTGCGAGATTTGAAACACGTCAGCAAAAACTCCAACTAATATTCCATATATTTCCTCCTATTTGTAAGTAGATGATTAAGGTGGAGTAGAGCCTTGCCGCAGCGATCAAATCATTAACTTTCTGAATTGTTATTCTTTCCCATTCCCTGTATTGCCGGGTTTCGCCCCGGCAGCCGATCTGCTTTTGTTTTGGCAAAAGTTAATGGTATGGACGCTCCTGTTGAAGCGCTGTGGCAGTATACTTGCCGCAACCACACTTCATACACAGGAGGGACTCATGCATAACATCACCACGATTGGGCTTGATTTAGCAAAGAGTGTGTTTCAGG
>JAJDBR010000066.1 GCA_029261275.1 Nitrospirales bacterium | reverse complement strand
AAAAAAAGAAGGGAATTTCCCGGCTAGAGGCCCTAGCTCATGGCGAGGAGGAAGAAGAAAGCACGATTGATTGATACCATTTCCAAAATTGAGCAACCCCCTCAGGAACTGATGTTTGGGGCTCATATTGAAGAAGTGATCGAGTTTTAGAAATATCGGCAAAAGTATAGGCAATATCTGCATCTAACATTGGTGTTGAAGTCAATTTGGCGGAATGACCTGCCAATTGTTCGATGCCTTTGACGAAATCAGATAATAGCACTGGCTCTCCCCGCCCAAGGTTTAAAACTTCATATCCCAATGGATTATCTACAGCCGAAACCAACCCATTGACAATATCATCCACATAAGTCCAATCCCGATACATATTGCCATTATTGTAAAGCGGGACATCACATCCCGTAAAAATATTATCCAACACTTTATAGGCCATCATGTCCGGTCGACCACGAGGGCCGTAAACCGTAAAAAACCGAAAAACCGTACAATCTAATCCATAGAGATGATGATAGGTATGCCCTAACATCTCACTGGCTCGCTTACTAGCCGCATAGGGCGCCAGCGGTCGATCACAGGTATCATTCGGCACAAATGGCACGGTTTGAGTATTTCCATAGACCGAAGAAGTCGACGCAAAAATGAAGGTCGGCAATTTCTCTGATCTTTCCCTACCAATCCGCCCAACAGCGGCATCCAGCAAGTTGAGCGTTCCCATCACATTCACATCGTAATATAATCCGGGATCATCAATAGACACTCGCACTCCTGCCATTGCAGCTAAATGCACAATCGCATCAATCTGATGATCAGAAAAAATATCCGAGACGAGTTGTCTGTCACGAATATCTCCTTTCAAAAATTCGAAAGTTCCTGACCATTGATTAGCTTGAGCCTGCTCCGTCACTTCTCGAAGATTCGATTTTTTTCGAGACGGGCTATAATAATCATTCAAATTATCTAGACCAATGACCCGATCACCACGCTTAACAAGTTGTTCCACGGCATGACTCCCGATAAAACCAGCAGCCCCTGTCACCAAGATTGTTTTAGGCACGCTCTACTCCTTAGAAAAATTAATGGGAGCCCAACTTCTCCGTTGTGTATTCACACTCATGTGGTTGCTTTGGCAAGTTTCACCATCACCTTTGTATGCTGGGCTAGTTTTTATGCCAATATATTGAGGGGCCATCATTTCATTGTTACAATGCGTTATCATGAACCGAATGGCTGGCAAAACAGTTGATGTTCCCTACACTCAAGAGACTACTGATTTAGGAACAGGGAGAGATTTCGAAGCTGAGGTCATCGTGTTCAATTGTGATTGCCACACGTATCAAGAGGTCATCACCTTATTTTGTCAGATTATCCCAGGCATGACTCCTCCTAAAGCCTTTGAACTGGCTTGGCAAATTGATCACCAAAACAGTGCCGTGGTTTTTCAAGGAGATATTAAACAAGCTGATAATATAGGGAACAAACTAGCAACAGGAGGATTGCGCATTGAAGTTCGGCACTGACTGCCAATAGGCTCCCTCTTATTTCTTCTTTGCGATTCGGGCTTTCTTGGCAGTGCTAAGTTTTTTTAGCTTGAGTTGTTTCCCAGGTGATTTTTTCTTGGGTAGACTTGCCTTTTTCGCCCCTGATTTTTTCTTCAGAGTTGCTTTTGTAGATTTTTTTGATAACGGTTTAGCCGATTCTTTTTTTACCGTAATTTTTGATACACCTTTGGAAGTAACCTTTGGTTTCTCCACCTCCACTTTCTGAGGTTTCAGGTCTGCAACAGACGTTTTTCCTGCCTTTTCCTTATTCTTAGAAGCCTTTGTCCCTTTTCCCGATCCATTCGAAGGTTTCACAACAGGAAACGAAGGTAATTTTTTTTTCTTTAACGCATCACCAGAAAACACTTTTACTTGATAGAGCTCAAATAAGAGTTCAATGGACTTTTGATCCCCCTTTCGAGCAAGAGTGAGAAGACGGCGACGTTGATTCATTTCTTCTTCTTCCGTATGGGAAGTCACTCGCCGTTCCATATGGTCAGATCCTTTCTTGGTGAAAAGGGCACCCTTTTTTGCGTAAAAATGGATGATGTTACATTCTACAGGAGGTGAATACTCATTGGCAATATTCCCTAATGAACTTTTCTAGCAATACACCAGGCTTAACTATCCAGCAGAGTGAACGAATCAGCAGCAACCATGAATGAGAGTCAAAAATATTATGAAGGAACTAAGTGGAAGAGTAATGAAGAATGTATGGCTCACAATCAACAAGACAGGCAAGGAAACTAGGATGTACCAGCAATGAAGAACCGAATCAGTATCTACTCGCCTGGCAGCTCGACTTAAAACTTTTAGACCATTTGTTCCCTCTAGTGGCTTCACCTCACCAACAAAGATGTTACGGCAAACCTAGTCCCAAGCCCGGCAACGTATCCAGGACGAGACTTTTTCCAGTTTTTGACCGAAAAGATCCTCTACCACTGAGATCAATTGACAGCCTGAAGATACCATCGATATAGTCTTTTTACATTTTTCTTGAATAAATTCAAATGTTTCTCTTGCACCCCAATTTTTAATTTTATCCAAAGGTAGCCGTTATGCCCCAACAAGAAACCCTCTATTCCCTTGATCAAATTGGCTATACGCTCCTGAGATTTAATAGCACAGGGATTTTTGAAACTCATAAAGATATGATGGTCGACCCCTATGCCGAAACACGAATGCATAAAGTCCCTCAAGTTGAAGGGATTCAATATGCGCCACAGATAACCGGGAAAATTCTGCCTGCCTTGGTGGTCTTACATGATCAATGGGGTCTGACCGCCCCCATACAGGACTTAGCTAAGGGACTGGCTTGCCATGGGTATATCGTGATGATTCCGAACCTCTATGGCCGTATGGGAGGAATGGTCACAGCGAATGCCGAGGTGGCCGAAGCTCTGATGGAAAAACTCAACGAGCAACAAGCCCTTCAAGACATCAATGCCTGCTTTGAATATCTCAATACCAACATTGCAGAAGATACCCTCCTGGAACGAACGGTGCGCAATGGGCATGGTGTCGTAGGTTTTGGTATGGGTGGGACGTTGGCAATTAAAATGGCTGCCCATCGTCGTCGACTTCAAGCTGCGGTCGCCATCGGGGGAACCTTACCGTCCGGTCCAGAAACTGCGCAAGGGCTCTACTGCCCCTTGATGCTACAACAGGCAGGGCAAACCCCTCAATCTTCTACAGAAGAACTTTCCCATTTTTGCGAAACGGCCAAGGAAGCTGGGAAAAAGGTTGACCTCCATACCTATGCCAAAGCATCGCCTGGATTTTGGTATCCCAACTCACTGAATTATCGGCCTTCTGATATGGAAACAGCTATACAGAAATCGCTAGATTTCGTAAGCAACCTAATCAAAAAATCCTAATCCAGACGTCCTCACTATTTTCCGATCATCGGCTTTCATCACGACCAGACCCTTTTGGCAGCTTCAACCCTATTCGGGAATGATTATGTCGCTCAAAATATCGAGGAAAGGGCTCAAAGTCTCTGCTATATTCTTATTCCTATGGCTTTTCAATCTTCCGTCCTTCCCATTCGCAACTGCCCACAACGAAAGCTTTGATCATCCTCAGAAACTTCTACAAGACCATCAACAGAATATCCTTGCGCTTTCCTCAGATACAGAAGCTTTGAAATTTAATCAGCGTTTCATGTCTCATCAGCGGAAAAGACCCTATCCTCAAACCAGCCGCAAACCCTCAAGTGGGGGACAAAATTCCTCTCCCATTTCTCAAGAATTACAAGAAACGATCACCACATTTTGGGCAGCCATGGTCACCATCGGAAATATTCAAATGCTCCGCGCTTTACCTGAAATTTCCTCAAACAACCTCGTACATCCTGAAAAACTTCTACTAGACCCCCAACGGGAGTGGATTCTTTCAAAGCCTTCCCTAGAGAAATTCAAGCACCTCCTGGAAGTTCAAAAAAAGTTGTCAATATTGCTCCCTCAAAGCCCCATAACTCATCCTCTTGATCATGGCTATTCTCAGTTTGCCGATTTTCACGATCAATCCAGTTCAACTTCTGATAGGCTCTCATGGACACATCTCCTGAACAATCTTGGCATCAAAGGAATTGAAGCCAGATTACTGGAGTACTGGCAACAAAAAAATCCACCGACCTCACCCCTTGTTTCCGATTCTCAAAAACAGGATTTTATCCATCAGTATGTTGAGTCAAGGCTGCGGCCTCTGTTTCATACCTATTTACTGAACCTAGGGATACAGGCTGAAACTCAGGCGAACAATGTAGCGTGGAAGTCGTGGGACCAAATCCAACAGAACCAACAAAAAGAGCAGACCCATCAAGCCCTGATGAGACTCTGTGGGAACTGGAAATGGATCATCCATAATCATCAAAACCATGGCGATCATAAAACCACGATGACGTTCCACCCACCAGGAACGGCTACAGCCTCACAAGTACAACCCACCACCATTCTCATTCACGGAGATACCGTCTATCTCAAATGGACCTTTCCACAGGGCACTCAAGAAGATAGCCTGCTACTTAGTAATCGTGATACCCGTCTAGAAGGAACCTTCACCAACTCCTTGGGACCACATGGTAGTATTTCCGGTCAACGACTCTCGCCTTGCCAAAGCTAATATCACTCAAACGCTCCCTCGTAAAATTAGAATTTCCCTCTAAAAAACTTTTACGGAAAGGAAAATATAGAGTGCAAGCGTTCGTAAACCAATCAATTTTTTAAATATGGGGGAGTGTTGCAGGGGAAAAAAACAGGAAACCATCTCATTGGTTGACAAGGTTCCACTCTAGGCAGGATTCCTAATGGAGAAATCATAGCAAACGGTAACTTAAACTCGTCGGGGTGTCGGAAGATTCATCCTGCAGTGAACCCACAGAGTCCTAGGAACGCAGCTCTCGAAAGCTTGACACCGATTCCCTGGAATCAAAAGAATGAATGGAGAATTTTGCAAGGGCAGGCAAGGGTGGAGGAAGAATTCATGCTAAAGGAACTATTTCAGGGAGTATGAGGCTCAGACAGCAAAGCAATATCAGAGGCTACAGTGACTTTCTCCAACTCTTCTGTCACCTCAATGACACGTTCATTTTCACTTCGAAATGACGGAATTGTTTGGCGTTCAATATATTTCAGAAGACCTACTCCACGGGCAAACCAAACCGTCATGGTATCGGAGCCCTGGATCGTCTTCCCACTTTGGGATAAATGAACCTGCATCGTCATTTTAGCCTCTAACCGAATCGCCTTGAAATACGTTCCTGCGTGCACATTGACTGTCTCCAGACTTTGGGCGGACGAGATGGCCACAATATCTACCTTTTCAGACTCGCCATCTCGATCAATATCCATCCCCAGTTCCAGCCCTTTGCGATGAAATTGCTCAAACGAACTCGGCATTTCCAAGGGAAAACGTACTATCTGATACGGCACCAATTGTCGTTCAAGTGTCGTACCTGGCTTAGACCCATAATAGCGAATACCCGCTACATCACGGCGGTAATAACTATCCGATGGTCCTTGATTACCTGGATTGGTATCATGAAAAACAACCACGTCGACTCCGTCTATCTTTTCTTTTCCTATGACTTTGGAAACATTGGTAAATTGCGCATTCTTCTCAGCAACCTGAACCATTCCCCCTTCGATCATCGTGCCACGATAGACCCATTCATTCCCCACCTGATCAGGGAAGTATTCATGAACATCCTCGAGCAGGATTGGAGAAGAGTCAACCGCGTAGGCATGAGAAGGCACGCCAAGCCAGGATAGGCTCAAAAGTAAAAGGCAATAAGGCAGTCGTCGGTATGGGAGAGAAATTAAAAAATGCATCATGATTGGCAATGTATAGTGAACCTATCATAGCATCTTCAAGACCAGCAAGGTTACTTGCGAGCTGATCATAGCACCAAAGACTTGTATTACATTGCCTCATTTTCAGAAAATGGCCCTTATGTATAACTTGAAAAACACTAAGAACATCAAGGACCAACCTTCCAATATTTTGATTATGGGAGGATCTGGAATTCTTGGTCGTACCATAGCAACGGAATTTGGGCGACACGGATGGTCGGTGGGAATCCATTATCACCAAAATCGCGTATCTGCTGAAGAAACTGCTGCTACAATAAAAGAGACAAAGAATGAGGCCCATGCATACCAGGCAAATGTTGGGAACCCCTCTCAAATCAAAAACTTGCTTCAAACTTTCGTACAAGACTATGGATCTCTCACTCTTCTCGTGTGGGCCATCGGTGTTGCCCCTTCAAAACTTTTGGCCAAAACCTCTTCTGATGAATGGAGCCAATCCATAGAGACCAATCTTACCGGAGCCTTTCATGTCTTAAAGGCAGCGGGAGCAATTTTCGCAAAGCAACGAGATGGTGCAGTCGTTCTCATAGGATCACTTTCTGGGGAGCAAGGAATAGCTGGGCAGGCAGCCTATGCGGCTTCAAAAGCAGGGTTAATGGGACTCATGCGAACCACTGCGCAAGAATGGGGAAATTGGAATATTCGAGTGAATGCCATTTTTCCTGGTTGGCATTTATCACCCTTATCAGCTTCAGGGATAGATGCGGCACTGGCACACCAACCACATATTCTTCACCGAACGCCTTCTCTGAATTCCGTAGCCTCGAGTGTCTATCACCTAGCCTTATCTCAAGATATTTCAGGACAAATCTGGAATCTCGACAGCCGCATCTGCTAGATCTCTCCCAGCACTAAACTACTCTGATCTGAGAGATTCTGCCATGACCCATCAATCAATTTTCATCACAGGAACCGATACCGGTGTTGGAAAAACAACGATTACCGCAGCATTGCTTCTGGCCTTACAGCATCAGGGACATTCCGTCGGAGTGCTTAAGCCAATTGAGACAGGCGTGGATAATGAGTGTCGAGATCATGCCGATACCGAACGTCTACGCCGACTACTCTCCCTTCCCCCTTCGTTCGATTCGGTTTGCCTGTATGCTTTTCCTCAACCTCTTGCACCACTCGCCGCTGCACGTAAAACAGGAACGACGATCGACCTCTTCAAGATTTCTTCCCATATATACGAACTCACGCAGCAATATTCATTTCTACTGATAGAAGGAGCGGGAGGTATTTTCACACCTCTTACCCCCCAACTCACTATATGCGACTTGGTCACATTGTTAAATGTTCCCTGTTTGATTGTAGGAAGTACCAATTTAGGAGGCGTCAACCACTGTCTACTCACAATAAAAGCCGTACAGCAAGCAGGAATACAGACCTGCAGCATCGTACTAAATCAACCCAAATCGCAGAACACGACCGCGGCAACTCGGCATCAGCAGGAATCAACGGTTGAACTGATTCGTGAATGGTCTTCGGTACCCGTCTTTGGACCAATAGAATTTACCCAGATGATAGAAACGAACTGGCAGGAAGGTGTAAAGCGGTTAGCAGGATGTTCAGAGATTCAACAGCTCGCTATACACCTTAGTGAAACGGGGCAAGAAATTGCCTAAAGGCTTGCCCTCGATCTTCAGCATCTAAGATTCCGGAAGCTACCGCGACACCATCGGCTCCAGCCTCGCACAGTTCATCGACAGATTCCGGCTTGATTCCTCCAATGGCAAAAATCGGGAGAGGCGTAAGCGCCCGAATGTCTTTTATACCCTGAGTACCCACAACGGGATCATGATTCATCTTGGTGCCCGTAGGAAAGATCGGACCAAAGCCCAGATAATCGGCACTTTCCTGGGTTGCAGCTTGAACCTGTTCAGAATGGTGGGTAGATATGCCTATCAGCATGTCGGAACCCACAAGGTTGCGGGCGAGATTCAGGGGAAGATCTGTTTGCCCAAGGTGGATACCATCGGCTTGAAGGGCCATAGCCAAATCGCAACGATCATTTACGATAAAAACCATACCCCATTCTTTGGCAATTTCCCGAAGCACAGTTGCCCTTGAATAGGCTAGTTTCATGGACTCGGATTTATTGCGGTATTGCACGAGCCTGACCCCGGCCTTCCCTGCTTCACGCAACACATCGGGCAAAGAGCAATGAGAGGCCCAACCCTCATCTAAAATGAAATACAGGCCGTTGAGCAGCGAATCCAAACGGTTGCGCGAAGCGCGGGGGGGGGTCATACGGATTGTAACGTCAATAAGCGATCTAAGAATCGTGTTGAGACCGGACCTTTTTGAAATTCTGGATGATCAAGAATGCGTCGATGAAGGGGAATATTACAGTGAATCCCTTCGATGACAAATTCATCCAAGGCTCGCCGCATGCGGGCCAGGGCTTCTGACCTATCTCGGCCAAAGCCAATGAGCTTGGCAATCATGGAATCATAAAACGGCGAAACCACACCGGTCGTATCCATCGCGGTATCGACCCGAATACCTGGCCCTCCTGGCGCACAAAACTTTGTAATGGTTCCGGGACATGGGGTCAAACGAACCGGGTCTTCAGCATTTATACGGCATTCAATGGCATGCCCCAACAATTGTATATCTTTTTGTCGATAGGATAACGCCTGCCCTGCAGCAATTCGGATTTGTTCTTTGATCAGGTCAACACCCGTCACCATCTCTGTGACAGCATGTTCAACTTGAATCCGTGTATTGACTTCCATGAAATAAAACTTGCCTGTTTCATCCATGAGAAATTCAACGGTCCCAGCATTGCGATATTTGACAGATTTCATCACCTGCACGGCCACCTGCCCCATTTTTTTTCGCAATGTTTCGTCAAGGGCTGGCGAAGGGGATTCTTCGATAACTTTTTGATACCGACGCTGAACCGAGCAATCCCGTTCATGAAAATGGACAACTTGGCCATCCTGGTCGGCCATGACCTGAAATTCAATATGCCGAGGATCTTCAAAAAATCGTTCGAGGTAGACGCCCCCATGCCCGAAGGCGGTGTACGCTTCTAATTGAGCAGAATCTACAGCTTGCTCTAAATCCTCTTCATGCCACACCACTCGCATCCCCCGACCTCCTCCACCAGCTGAGGCCTTTACGATAACCGGAAATCCCAGTTTCTTGGCAATGGCTAAGCTGGATTTAGGATCGTCAATTTCTCCGTCGCTTCCGGGCAAAACAGGAATCCCATGTTTTTTCATATGAGCCCGCGCTTGGGATTTATCACTCAACAAGGCAATATGTTCGGAAGACGGCCCGATAAAGGTAATACCAATTGATTCACACACTTCAGCAAAATGCGCATTTTCTGCGAGAAAGCCATAACCCGGATGGATCGCATCCACTCCTGTAATTTCTGCTGCACTCAAAACGTTGGGAATATTGCGATAACTCAGACTCCCTTCTGCCGGGCCCACACAGACATGTTCGTCGGCATAGCGAACATGTAAGGACTCTCCATCAACCTCGGAATGAATCGCGACCGTGCGAATGCCCAATTCGCGACAGGCACGAATCACCCGCAAGGCAATTTCTCCGCGATTCGCAATCAGAATTTTTTTAAACACGGGTCATTCTCGAAGAAAATTACATCAAATACGGTTTTGAATGGGAAAAGAGTTTCGAGAAAAAATGGTACAGGACTATCATCAATGGGAAAGGATCTGTCGCCCAAATCCTCCTACAGAGGATCAATCAAGAAAAGGGGTTGACCAAACTCAACCGGAGTCGTGCTCTCGACAAGAACTTTGATGACTTTCCCATCTGCTTCGGCTTCGATTTCATTCATAAGCTTCATAGCCTCAACAATACACAGGACCTGCCCTTTTTTGACCAATGCTCCTTCTTCAACATAAGGATCGGAATCCGGCGAAGATGCGCGATAAAAGGTCCCTACAATGGGAGAACTTATGGTCAGCAAATGTGATGACTCAGAAGGTTGAGGAGACGATGGAGTTAATGAGGGCAAATGGGCTTCAGGTGTCTTCACGACCTCAACACCGGATGAGGTAAAGGTAGGAGCAGGATCTCGCCGCACACGGATCCGCATACCTTTCTTTTCAAGCTCCAACTCGGTGAGATGATACTGGTTCAGAAGCTCGACAAGATCCTCAATTTCTCGTCTGGATGAATCAGGCATAATTTCTCATAAGATAAATTCCATTAAGAATAAACGGGAAACTTAGCGGACCCGCTCCACGTACGCGCGTGTTCTCGTATCAATTTTGATGATTTCTCCAGATTCGAGATAGAGAGGCACTTTAACAATAGCCCCGGTTTCGACCGTGGCAGGCTTTGTTCCACCGGAGGCGGTATCACCCCGAATACCCGGATCAGTCTCCACAACCTTGAGTTCCATGAAAATGGGTAATTCCACGGAAATGGGCTCACCCTTATAGAGCAGAACCTGAACATTTGTATTTTCTTTTAATAAATCAACATTTTCGCCTAATTGGTTTTTCGAAAAACCCACTTGCTCATAGCTCGTCGTATCCATAAAGGAATACTCATCTCCCCCACTATACAGAAATTGCATTTCGCATTCCTCTAAATTTGGTTCCTC
>JAJDBR010000065.1 GCA_029261275.1 Nitrospirales bacterium | reverse complement strand
GATACCTCCCCAACAAATCCGGAAATGTTAGCGCACTTAGGACCCCTCGCCGCATTGGTCGGCACGTGGGAAGGTAAGGAGGGCGTGGACATCGCTCCAGCTAAAGATGGATCAAAGGAAACGCATTTCCGGGAACGCATGACCTTTGAGCCAATTGGCCCGGTCGTCAATGGACCACAGACATTATATGGCCTACGATATGCCACCATGGCTTGGCCGTTGATTCAGGAACACCCATTTCACGAGGAAGTCGGTTATTGGCTATGGGATGCGGAGCGAAAACAGGTCATGCGGTGTTTCATCGTTCCACGAGGAGTCGTCGTCAACGCAGGCGGGACTTCTGAGTCTGACGCGAAAGAATTTTGTATGACTGCTGAAGCGGGGGCGAGCGTCTATGGCATTCTCTCCAATCCATTTTTGGATGAGGCCATGAAAACAATTCGATATGAATTAAGTGTGACGATTCACGAACCCTGGAAATTTAGTTACAAGGAAGATACCCAATTGCAAATTGGTGGCCGTCCTGACGTGTTTCATCACACAGATCAAAATACCTTGAAGCGCTCCTAACTTCAAGACGAATGGAGAAGAGCACGAATATCACGCTTTTCGCCTCTTATTACTTGGATTCACGAAAGCTTTTTTCTCAGCATCATAGGCCCATACCTCGCCCGTCCCAATGGCATAGACCCATCCGTGTAAACGTAAATCTCCTCGGCGCAAACGGGTCGTAACGGCCGGGTGCGTTCTAAGATGATCCAACTGCACCAACACATTTTCACGTATGGTGGCCGCAAACAATTCATCTCCCTTCAAATGTCCACAATGATCTTTGACCATTCGAACCGTCGTCTCGGCATGTTGCAGCCAGGCCTTGACCGCCGGAAGTTCTTGAAGTTTCTCTGGCTGCAATAGTCCTTTCATCGCTCCGCAATCTGTATGCCCACACACGATAATATCTTTCACTTGAAGAACCGAAACGCCATATTCAATGCTGGCCGTGCTCCCTCCCATAGCGGCCCCGTAGGCGGGGATCAGATTTCCAGCATTACGTATAATAAAGAGGTCTCCCGGATCTGTTTGAGTCAGTAAGGATGGATCAATGCGGGAGTCGGAGCATGAGACGAACAACACGCTGGGCTTCTGCTGCTTTGAGAGGGATCCAAACAATTTTTTCTTTTTGGCAAATATTTCGTTTTGAAACCTGACCAGCCCTTTCAATACTTTTTCCATGGTCTCTCCTTATTGAACATACTCTCGAATAAATCCCTAATAGACAATTGGCCTTTCAGGGTTTCGCTAGGGTACATTGTCAAAAAACCTCACATCAAGCCCACAGAGATAATCCTCCCATTATGTTGAACGATCTCGATATCCAGCACTTCACACAGACCTTACTCAAACTACAAACGGACCTCCTTGCCGTGGAACAATCGGGCCAAGAGGCCGCCCAAACAGTGGAACTTGATCAAACAACCGTCGGGCGCGTTTCCCGCATGGATGCTTTGCAAGGACAAGCCATGGCCAAAGAATCGCAACTACGGCGGACGATTCAGTTGCAGCGAATTGAGGCCAGCCTCCAACGTCTCGAAAAGGGAATATTCGGACTTTGCCTCCGATGCGGCGAAGACATTCATGGCAAACGCCTAGAGTTCGACCCAACCGCACCATTATGTATTGATTGCGCCAACCAAGGGAATCGGAAGTAACGAATTGGTATGAAACGGTTCCCTATTGCTATGAGTGTTTCGAACATTGAAGCATCGGTTACCGATTACTCAACGCGTCTTGCTCAATAACCTGAGATCATCCTCCCACATGAATAAGCCTTGTGGCCTATATCTACACTCAATTTTTCATTTAGAAAAATCTCTCAAGATAAAAGCGTCACGTTACGTCACCTGGGTTGGGAATCGCCCGAAACGGAAGCATTTTTAACTGACGCCGATATCAACAACATCGCCTGTGAAGAATTCACGCTAGCCCCACAGAATAAAAAGATCAGACGGACTTGGCCCAATCCATTCAACATTCCGAATCCCTAATTCTTGCCATTTTTGTTCGGCGCCACCACGTTGTTCCTAACCGCCAGTCCTTCTATCATCAAGGATGCTTCCTTCACTGCTTCAGAATAGATGGTAAACCCCACAATGGCTCATGACGCATGTCCTCTATGCCGGAAAGACACTAAGGAGGAATTCTATCATGATCACCGACGAAACTATTTACTATGTCGCCACTGCCACTTAGTCTTTGTGCCCTCTACGCACTATTTATCACAAGCGGATGAAAAGGCAGCCTATGATCACCATCAAAATTCTCCAACTGACCTGGATTATCGTCGATTCCTCAGCCGTGTATTTGATCCTCTTCAAGAACGCATTGCCCCCAACAGTCACGGCCTGGATTTTGGGTCAGGTCCCGGCCCTACCCTTTCAGTCATGTTTGAAGAAATCGGCCATACGGTTACGCTCTATGACCATTTTTATGCCAACAATCCTGCTGCCTTACACCAAACTTATGATTTTATTACGGCGACCGAAGTGGTTGAACATCTACATGACCCATCAACCAGTCTCTCGCAGCTATGGACGCTCCTCAAACCAGGAGGCTATCTTGGCCTCATGACGAAACTTGTCCGAGACCAGCAAGCCTTTGCTACCTGGCATTACAAAAATGATCTGACCCATGTGTGCTTTTTCTCCCGGGCCACGTTTGAATGGTTAGCCAATCAATGGCAAGCTGAGTTAGAGTTTTTCCATAACGATGTCATGATATTTTTCAAACCGAACTATCCGCCATCCATGGCTTAGTAAACATCCTTCAAGCTTTCCAACATGGCTCAGGAATTTGTGTTGATCAGCCACATCATGATTCCCAGCAGAAAGGACTTGAATTTATGCCTGAGAACTTCACCATTACTCGTAACGAAGTCTTACAAGCCAGCCAACAATGGATCGGCAATTTCAATAAGGGGGACATCGATGCCTGCGTAGCCGGATATCAAACGGATGCCGTTATGGAAGCAAAGCCCATGGGCACCTATACAGGCACTCAAGAAATCGATGATTTCTGGCGTCCATTTATCCATTCAGGAGCGAAGGACCTGGAGTACCAAGAGGTCACACTCGACGTCATCAACGATACGACCGTCCACCTCTCTGCGAATTGGCGCATGAATGTCGGACAGGGTGTGATTACGTTAGAGAAATGGGTGAAACAATCCAACGGCCAATGGCTCTTAGCTCATGATGCGTTTGAAGTGCTTGAACAATTCTCCCCTCAGCCATAATTCACCCCTTCACAATCCTGTAATCATATCAATGTCTCAGCATGCCGACATTGCCGTCATAGGCGCCGGTGCAGCAGGCCTTGCTGCAGCTATCTTCGCAGCGGAAACCACTCCTTCCCTGCGCATTGTACTTCTCGATGGGGCCAAAACCATTGGAGCCAAAATTCTGGTCTCTGGCGGGGGTCGCTGCAATGTGACTAATCAGAAGGTCGCCGCTTCCGACTTTCATGGGAATCGGAAAGTCATTGACCGTATCCTTCGCCGATTTGACGAACAAGCCACCATCCTGTGGTTTAACGCTCTAGGCGTTCCGCTCCAAACCGAAAGTACGGGAAAGGTCTTTCCTGTTAGTAACAAAGCTCGAACGATTCTCAATGCCCTCCTACACCGTTGCGAAGAACTGGCCATTACTCGTCTGGCACAACACCAGGTTCAATCCATCACACATCAAGGATCTGAGTTTTCTATTCAGCATGCACAAGGTATACTTCAGACACGCCAAGTGATTATGGCGACAGGCGGGCGCTCTCTTCCAAAAACTGGATCGGATGGATCGGGTTGGGCTCATGTTAAAAACCTGGGACATACCGTCACACCAACCTATCCTGCTCTTGTTCCCTTAGTACTAGATGACTCATTTTTCCATGCTGCCCTGTCAGGCATTTCACATGACGTCATGCTCACCACCCGTGTCAAGAATAAAATTATTGCTCGTCGGACCGGAAGTTTGCTATGGACCCACTTTGGGATCAGTGGACCGGTCGTTATGGATGCCAGTCGGTTTTGGATCCTCGCCACGGCACAAGGGCATCACGTCCAACTCCATCTTAATTGTTTTCCCCACACCACCCACAAGGAAGTTGAAGATTGGCTCATACAGGCCGCATCTCGTCCAGGTCGCTACACCGTTCAATCGCTCTTAGGGGAACGGTTACCCAATCGGGTCGCCACACAATTGGCTCAATTCCTGAATCCAGAGATGGCGCAAGCTCCGGTTAACCTTCTTCAAAAAGACCTTCGCAAGAGTCTGGTTCACACCCTCACGAATCTTAGTCTTCCCATCGTCGGATCGCGGGGCTGGAATTTTGCCGAAGTCACCGCTGGTGGAGTGCCCTTGGAGGAAATTAATCCTTCTTCCATGGCCTCTAAAAAAGTCCCAGGACTTTTCCTTATCGGAGAAATGCTGGATTGCGATGGACGAATCGGCGGATTCAACTTCCAATGGGCCTGGGCCACCGGATATCTCGCAGGAACATCTGCCGCTTTACCGTTGTGCCCATCGAGTTAAATACATCTGTCCTGTTGGCATATCTATTCGATATCGCGCGCTCATCCCAATTTTCCTTTCCTGGCAAGATCACATTGAAAATAAAGGGTTGGTTGAAGTAGTCAGGGTCATGCAGACCTGATTTTACTACCCATGATTCAATTGTCCTTTCTGACATCAAGGGGCTTGATTCAACTAAAATTGAAGAATAGTTATAAAAATGATCAATCTGGGAACAATGTTCCTGTCTTTGCCAGGATACTCTGGTTCCTAGGCAAACTTCGCGCACCGGGCAACCGTTCGACTTCAGAGGACGCGAGAAGATGGGAGGTCGAGAACAACCAAGAGGGATAAGTCCGAGGATTCAAAATGAAAATCAGATGTGGGTACTGTACCGATGGGAGGCTGCTCCCCTGCCTTCCATATACCGAATCAGCCCCTTGCGGGTTGCATGGAGCTTTCCTATTTAGGGCTGCCCTGTAAAGGATGAGGCCTATTTCGGGTGAATTCGAGTAATTTTCGAACCTTTTAAGCCTAGTCCTGCCATGAGGCCCTTCTGGTTAAAGAAGAACGCATAGATATTATCCTTGGCGGTCGTGGTGGTTAGGGACCCGGCAAAGCCCTTGTCGACGATTACGAGACTTGGGCCTACACCGATCTCCCACCCGTCACTCTGGTCAAGAAATTCAAGCGCCTCGTCTTGAAGAAAGAACAACACATAGCCAAAGGATTGAATGCCAGCCTGTAATCCGTATGAAGCCTCAACCGTATTGTAATATCCCGCCGTTTTGCCATTTTTCAGTAGCGCACCCTCCCCAAATTGTGCGCCCACAATAAAACCTGCTTTATAGACATCCGGAAAAACCAGAATACCCTTGGCGATCTTCCCAAAGTCTTTGGCTGTGTCGCTATGTTTATAGAGCTTGGTTAAAGCCTCTTGCACTTCTAGATCAATCTCAGTGGCAGTCATCGCTTGAGCTGGAGCTTGTTCAAACGCTAAAGCCACGGCGACGAACAAGATCATGATCAATCCATTCTTCAGAATAGTCGTTTGCATGGGTCACTCCCAATCGTTTGAATAGTTGGATGTTCAGCAGTTTAAGCTTAATGGTTTCTGGAGAAAAAATCATCCCCCCAAAAAAAATATTCGGAATACAGGAAAACGGAAAAAACATTAATACTATTCCCCTGATTCCAAAAAACATGAATTGGCCTTTTTGGCGTCAGTGCAGGCCAACTCCGGCAGCGAATGGGGCCTTCCCCAGTGTATAAAAAGTACATAAATTGCTTGAGCATTGTACTTCTCAGACTATATAATCCTTTCTCAATTTTTCCCCCTATAAGGAACAATAAACCATGAGCATGAAAAGGGTCCCTCTTAAGTTGAAATGGGTGTCCGGCCTGTGTCTGCTGGCTGCCAGCACGGTTGCCCAAGTAGAATTGAGCTTTGCCCAGTTGACAGTGGTTGATGTTAACCCTGCCCCCAGAACTAAACCGTTTAATATAGATTTTGCTTACGGCTATCAAGCGAATACAGACTTGAAAAAGACAACCGGAGATTTTCATCGCAATGCGTTTCGTCTAGGACTGAAGGCCGAGGTCACCCTCAGCGATAGCCTAAAAATGGATAATATCCTGTTCTATACCAATAATAATTATACGTTTTCTGGAAGCTCGGCCTTTCAATGGGAAGACATCCATCAGTTCGTATACGCCCCTTTGTTTAAATATCAGGCAAATGATCGCTGGACCATTTTGGGAGCCCCTCTGGTGCAATGGTTTGGGGAAGGGGGAGCAAAGGCCAGTGATTCAGTCACCGGCGGTGCCTTGGTAGGCTTTAATTATCGATCGAGCCCAGACTTTTCGGTAGGGCTCCTCATAGGGGTATTGAGTCAAATTGAAGATGATGCGGTCTTTCTACCTATTCCCACCCTCCGCTGGAAGTTTGCGGAAAAATGGACTTTCCGGTTGGGTCTGAACCGACTTGGCCCTGACGTGGGCTTAGGAGGGGAAGTGGCATATCAATTAAACCCATCCGTAGTGGTGGCCGGTGGTATTCAATATCAAAAACGTCGTTTCCGTCTGGATAAGAATGACCGCGTGGGCGAAGAGACACAAGCCCCGCTCTATGGGAAATTCACCTGGTGGATGTTCCCGGAAGCCAACCTGGAATTCTTTGGTAGTCTGGTTACCAATGGAACGCTGCGCCTGGAAAATAAAAGTGGGAATAAGATTACGGACAAAGACTATGACAATACAGCGTTTTTTGGGGGAAAGCTGCACTTCATTTTTTAGAAGAGCCTCACAACGGTTAGACTTGATGCTACTTTGTACGGACCACCAATTAAAATGGTCGTTGTGCCGTACAGGATTAAAAGGTGTGGTTTTGCTGTAGGTTGGGTATTCACGAACGATCACGTACAATTTTCATGGAAGTGAAAAGGATGAATCAAAGAGGGTTTTTGCTGGAAATTTAAAGAATCCCACCCTAGTCGTTTAACTCCAAAAATCTCAAATCATCCAGAAGCCCTAGCCTTAAAACTGTCTCAACATTCCCAGTAAAGAAACAACCATTGAGCGAGACTGCAATTGGTGGTTTATCTGTGAACAAATGAGACTGTTTGTGCATATCATTGGCACACTTCCTCACCGACCCATTTCAACATCTTCCTCTTCCCATTTGTTAGCCTTCAAGAAATCCTTCTTTGTTTTCTTGGTACCTCAGCATGCTCTTTGAGTATAATTCTACAACCCATGAACGACTATATTTTCGACGAAAATTCTAAAGAGAGGGAATTGCGACGTCTTCAGTTAGTGGAGCGGGCAAATGATCTCACGAGTATCGCCTTGTTGGAAGAAACAGGGATGGAGCCTGGCTGGCACTGCTTGGAACTGGGAGCTGGAGCTGGATCCATCTTGCGTTGGCTGGGGCAACGCGTTGGATCTTCTGGGTTGGCGGTGGGTATGGATAAAAACACCGCTTACCTTCAGGATTGCACTTCCACGCCTTTTAAGATTTATAAAGGCACATTTCTCAATGTTACCTTACCCCATGCATTCGATCTTATTCATGGGAGATACGTGCTCATCCACAACCAATCCGATATGGATATTCTCCACAAAATGTTCTCGCTCCTTAAACCCGGAGGATGGGCTGTTTTTGAGGAACCGGATTTTACATCTGCCACCTTAATGGAACAGGACGCCAAAAGTTCACAAGCACGGGTGAATCAGGCCATTTGCCAAATGTTCGTGAATGCAGGATTAGACCCTGCCTATGCCCTTAGCCTTCCACGAAAACTGGAACAAGCAGGCTTTCATGTTGAGCGAGCACAATCCATCATGCATCTGTGCCCAGGAAACTCACCGATGGCCAAAGTTATTGGTGAATCGGCGTTAGTATTAGAACAACAATATTGCCACACCGGCCTGTGTTCACCAAAAGACATTCAACAATATGTCAGCCTCTCCCAAGATCCGACTCATTGGGCCCTCTATCACTCCACCACTTCCGTGATTGTTCGCAAACCTTTTACTTAATCTTCCGCAAGCCGATTCTTCAATCCTTCGCTCTATTGGCCAGTTGGAGTCAATGCATCTCACGGCAAGATCGCTTCTTGTTGATTCCCAAAACGGCCTTTCCTTCCGGCAAAACATTTCAAAAAGAATTTAAGGAGTCAACCCCATGGAAAGCTCTAGTACTGATGTTGGTCTGAAACGTAACCTTAGAGTTGTGTCTATCAATACTTTCCAACAGGAATAGCCTCGGTTTAGATAAATCATGCTGATTCGCGAAAAATTCAAGGAAGCTAGGGATGATCATTTCCTTGATCAAACTGATCGATAGAAGAAAAGCAGAGACGGTAAGGCCCTATTCCATAGACCCCCAATTAGCCGAAACCATTCTTGGCCTAAGCAACGGCTAGCCACACTGACGGCAATGAGTTAGCAGAGAGTTTCAATAAGGCAAGGACTGACAGGTGAATTTGAATCAAAGTCACAGATTCATCATCGATGGGCCCAAAACAGGAGCTGCGGTTTCTATAGCGGAAACGGCGGAACAGACAAAATGGCCAATGAAGGAAGCGCCCTCTTTATCTCGGCTCATTTTCTTTGGGGAAAACACTTCTCATTGAATTCATTTGGACACATACATCTTTCACAAATTCTCAAAAAGCTAAAGATATTACGACTTGATATTCCAATAATACGCTTGCCCGCCTTTCGGATGAGCCGCAAGAAAAGAATCTCCACTTTCACACGTGTAAAAAGTATGACGGGGAGTAGAGGTTTTATTGGCAGGAATATCTTCTGGCCACCATGGCCGACTGATATGAGGCCTTGGTGGATCTAAGGGATCAATTTGCTTACATATTTCGAGTGGGTTCCAGCCTTCAGCGGTCTTATATTGGAATGTTAAAATTCTTTCATCGGTACTCACATCATAGGCCACCATGATTTGCCGAGAAGTAGTTGGTAACCATTCTGGAAGTAATCCTGTTCGAATAGCATTTTCCTTCCTAGCGACATCCAGCGTGGAATACTCAGAGTCAACGGTCTCCGAACAGGCGGAAATCGAAAAGAGGAGCAAAATCAAGGCACTTATAGAAATTTTCATGCTAATTCCTCTTGTTAGGGATTAAGGCTTTCTGTTTGAAGTCCGTTTTATTTTACTATGG
>JAJDBR010000064.1 GCA_029261275.1 Nitrospirales bacterium | reverse complement strand
GGCTTTTTGAACTTCATAGTCGGCGACATAGCGTTCAATGGCTTCCTTAATGCGTGTGCCACGAAAAAGCAGTTCTGCTTCTCGATCCCGTTTCATAATGACCGACCACTGCTGAGTGACTTTCATGAGGGAAATACTCATAACCACAACCAGTATCATGACAAAGAGATACGTAGCGCCAGCCTGATGGGTAAGGCGTCTTTGGGCATGATTCTGGTTGCCATGGCTTGAATGTTTCATAGATTCGTGTAATGAGAAGGTGTGTGATGGTTTCTCATAGGTCGTTGAAGGCGAAAATTACGTACTTTGTCTTTATCGTCCATGAGTCTGAGGAGCTTTATGTAGAATTTCCTCTGTAGAGGAACGTGCTCTTCAAAAGGACTCGCCATCGTTGCTTCTACTACTTCTATTAATTATTAAGAGTTTTGCGGAGTGAATGGTATCTTTTTGTAAGGAAGACCCATGCGAACACAAAGAGCGTGGCTCCGATCGTATCTGCCAACACATCCCAACTGTCGGCTTGCCGATGAGGGACAAACCATTGATGGATTTCATCGGATATCCCAAATACCAAGGCACAAAGGATCGCTAGGCTGATGCTGACGATTGTTCGAGTGCTCTGGTGAAAGGCTCGATATAGGAGAATGCCCAGAATGCCGTATTCCACTCCATGAATGAGTTTATCACCTTGGCGTAATAAAAATGAGGGAAGTGGCAGGCTAAACAAAAATGAAGGCAGATGGCGATTGGGATATGAAAGGGATGAAAGATAAACGATGATAGTACAATACAGGAGAACGGGCCCCCAATATTTTAACAGGCGCCATCTTTTTTTTACTGATGTTGACCAGACTTGAAAAGGCATCTCTTGGCTTTTCGGAGCAATAGAGGACGGGTAGAACAACTATGCTTATGATGGCTTGAGGATATATTTCAGGCTACGAAGGGCTACCACGGGTAAAATCATTCCCTCGTGATGACCATCATGAGAAAATCCGTAAATGAGTGATTCCTCAGAAATCAGGGAGCCTATACATAAGACTGTTATTTCAATCTCCTCACCGTGTTTTTGGCGGGCAAGTAATTGTTTCCGTAAATCACCAGATGGAACTGCAACAAGGTAGTCAGGGAGGTTAGCGGGCTTAAAGCGAATGATTCCCCAAGATGTGTTCGTGTATTCGGGGCCTAAGGCTACCGAAAACCCTTGAAATTCTGGTAGATAGTGACGAAGAAGGCCTGTCCAAAGAAACGCAACTGGTTGTTGAAGTAAGCCATTTTTGTCGGTTCTGGCAGAATCCTGTTGACGATTCCAGTTGAATAAACGTGTACTTTGCTCCGTTATATCAGTATGACGGAGTTGGGTCCAATCAGGTGGGGCACCTTCTAATTTTTGCAGGAAGTGTTCCATTTCATGAGGAAAGAACAGCGCTTGAATGGGGAGGGAAATAAGGTCATGCAGGGTTTGCCTTTCGAGCTCAATGAGGGGTTGAATGCCATTGGCCATAACAGTTTGACTATATACGGATGGGAGGCCAAGAAAATGATGACACAACAATACCAACAACCAAAGACGACTCATGCGCTGAAAGGGTTTTCTTTTCATAAACAAGGACCTAGGTCTCAGTTGTGAGACTCGGGAAATAGAGAATTCAAAGATCGAGTATCTCGGTGTGCTATATCGGCCAACGTTCTTCTCGCCAAGCCATATCCCAAAACATCCATTCATACCGTGAACTGATCAGGAACGCCTCTTCCATTCTGGCCTTTTCGGCCTTCCCTGCAGATTTCGCACATTTATTGACCAGGCTGCGCATCCATTTGGCTACCCTTGCAAAATCGGGTGATCCATACAATTCAAGCCATTTATAGTAGGGATGAGACGCTTTAACGGGGCCTTTGCGAAGAAGGTGTTGACCCACTTCGCAGTAAACCCAGGCACAAGGCAACGCGACAACCGTGATTTCTCCAAGTGTCCCAGATTGTGCAACACTCCTCATATGGCGACAATAGGCATAGTTTGTGGGGGAGAGAACTGTCGATCGCATATCTTCAGCTGTCAATTTCCATTGTTTTCCATAGGATTCGTGGAGACCTCGCTCTACAACGATGGTTTCTTCAACTAATTGAGCAAAGCGAATGGCGGTATCGGCATCCTCAGCCTTTTCTGCTCCCGCAGCAAATACTTTGGCCAATTCCTCTAGATAGCGAGCATCTTGCAAAATATAGTAGCGAAATTTCTGTCGACTAAGCGTGCCATTTCCTAAGCCTTTGACAAATGGGTGATGAAGTTGGGCCAGCCAGATAGGTGCTGCTAAGTGGCGTAAGTGCTCGGAAAATGTCATTTAGTAAGGTCTTTCTAAAAAGGAAAGAATAAGAGAGTTAACTACCTGAGGCTGTTCCCATTGAGGCAGATGGCCGCTTTCCGGAATAACCTGCCATTCAGCTTGAGGCAATAAGAATTTCACCTGCTTCCCAATTTCCAATGGAAAGATAGAATCATGGTCACCCCATAGGAGCAACGTGGGGTGCGAGATATTAGCAAGTCTTTGGCCATAACGCTGTTCCCAACTATCGAGATGTTCTATCAATGAATAAAGGGGAGGCAGCAGTCCTCCTCGCTGACGATTTTGAAAGGACCGTTCAATAACTGAGGTCGTGATTAATGTAGGTTGGTAAATAATTTCTTTTAATAAACGTGTAGTTGCCCCTCTCCCCGCTATTTGATTCCCTAGAGTTGCTAACCAGAGCGGAGGACGATAGTTAAGGAATTTGCGGTACGGTGAGGAGGCCAGGCTTGTTTGAATTTGTGCTGGAAACCCAGAAATGAGAACCAAGCGATCCACAGCCGTTGGATGATCCAGTGCCATCGCCATGGCGAGGCCTGCTCCCATGGAGTTCCCAATTAGCGTGGCATGGTCAATGTCCAGGCTCTTCATAAACGCTAAAAAAAAATGTACAAGATTTTCTGGGCTATAAATGAGCTCCGGTTTATCCGAGAGTCCTGAGCCGATGAGATCGGGGATGATCACCCGATGAGACTCCGCCAATGGAAAGAATTGATGTTCCCATTGCCACATTGATCCACCAAAACCGTGAATGAGTATCACCGGCGTTCCTTGGCCAGCATCAAGGTAGGCCACTCGATGGTCATTGACTCGAATGGTTTGCAAGGGAACTCGGTGGATAAATTCAACCCAGGGAGGGGTCGGCACAGGAGAGGAACATCCCATGAACATCAAACACCAGGAGACAATACAAAAAAGGCTTGTGGTCCACCAGGAAGCACGCCGCCGCATTATTCCAGATGAATCAGGGTTTCATCCGGATTCACTTCATCCCCTTCTTTGACGTAAATAAGGGTGACTGTGCCAGCAATTGGAGCCTGCACTCGATTTTCCATTTTCATGGCTTCCACGACCAGCAAGGGGGCGCCAGTTTTCACCTCATCACCTTGGGCGACGAGGAGTTTGACTACTCGACCGGGCATGGGCGTGGTCACGTCCCCAGGATGAGATGGCTTCGGGCGACCGTCTATTTTAGTAGAGGAGGTTAGTTGCGGGGCATCAGGTGCGCCGGCAAGCACTTCTTGAATAGGCTCAAGATACACCTCTTCTAGTTTATCATTCACCTTAATATAATAGGGCTTTGTCCCATCAACGGTTTGGCCAGATCCAGACACACGAATATGATACGACTCACCATGAACGGTGACCTTAAATTCTACTGGTGCCAAATGTAAGTCATGCCCCACAGCGGGCCCGCTTTCCGATTGGGTTTGCAGGGGTTCGGGTTTCAGTTCTCCCCTTTCCCGTTCATCAAAAAATTGTAATGCGACGGAGGGAAGTAGAGCGTAGGAAACAATATCTTCTTCTGGGATGTCTTTTCCGACTAATTCCTGTTGGGCATCCTCGAGCTCTGGATCCAGATTGTCGGCGGGCCGACCCAAAACTGGCTTGTCACCCTCAAGTGCTTTGTTCCTAATTTTCGAGTTCAGACTTCCCGGTGGTTTGCCATATAAACCCTGAAAATAGTTTTTGGTTTCGTTGGTGATCACTTTATAGCGTTCGCCTGTCAAAATATTTAGGGTAGCTTGCGTGCCAACAATCTGGCTGGTTGGTGTCACCAGGGGAGGATAGCCCATATCCTTTCGGACTCGTGGTATTTCTTCCAAGACTTCTTTGATTTTTCCCAACGAATTTTGTTCAGCAAGTTGGGCAGCTAAATTTGACAGCATTCCCCCTGGGACTTGAGAAAGCAGGATGTCCGTATCGACCCCAGTGAAATCACTTTCAAATTGCCGATAGCGTTTTCGTGATTTTCGAAGTTTATCTGCCGCTGGAGCGAGTTGCTGAAGATCAAGTTGGGTGTCGTAGGGGGTATTGCGAAGTGCCGCGATAAAGGATTCTGTAGGCGGATGAGACGTTCCCCCTGATAAGGGAGACAAGGCCGTATCGAGTATATCAAGCCCACCCATAATCGCCATGAGGGAAGACATGGATGCCATCCCCGAAGTGTAGTGGGTATGAAGATGTAAGGGGGTTCGAACCGTTGATTTCAGCCGATCGATTAATTCATAGGCTTCAAATGGAGGTAATAATCCGGCCATATCTTTAATGCAAATGGTATCCGCACCGAGATCTTCCAATTGTTTCGCTTGTTCGACGAAATGATTCAGGCTGTGCACGGGACTTACGGTGTAACAGATGGTAGCTTCAACATGTTTGCCGCAGGCTTTGACCACTTCCATGGCTGGCTTCATGTTACGAATATCATTGAGGGCATCAAAAATTCTAAACACATCGATTCCGTTTTTTGCGGAGAGCTCAATGAATTTCTGAAGTACATCGTCGGCATAATGTCGATACCCGACCACGTTTTGTCCTCGCAATAGCATTTGTAGGCGAGTCTTGGGCATAGCTTGACGAAAGGCCCTGAGTCGCTCCCATGGATCTTCTTTTAAAAATCGGAGACAAGAATCAAAGGTGGCTCCCCCCCACACTTCTAATGACCAGAATCCAACTTCATCCAAATCTGCACCGACGGCCAACAGGTCTTCGGTCCGCATGCGTGTAGCGAGAAGTGATTGGTGCCCATCGCGGAGTGCCACATCTGTCAGATAGACTTGCCGTTTAGGCGACGCTTCAATGTCGAGAGCGGGAGGAGCGCCGGATTTCGTACGTGTAGGATTTGGACGTCCGACCTGCACTCGTTTTTTTGTTTTTCGTGGCATAAGCAGCCTTTCGCATGTTTAACGGACCCAAGGGTTCCGCCGCATCAACCAGGAGACCTACAACCCTTCGTAGGCAGCAATGGCTGCGGAAAGGGCGACGACTAAATCTTCGGGTTCTTCCATTTCTTCATAATCATAAAGTCCTGGATGGTTTTCCAGATAACTCGTATCAAATCGTCCCGCACGAAAATCAGGCTCTTCCATGACTTTGGTCAAAAATGGGATTGTGGTTTTTACTCCCCTTAAGGCGAATTCTTCGAGTGAGCGATGAGTTCGACGCACGGTTTCATCCCATGTTCGACCATGAACCGTAAGCTTGGCCAGGAGCGCATCATAATACGGTGGAACGGTATAGTCTTTATAGACGGCTCCATCAATGCGTACCCCCACTCCTCCGGGAGAAAGATAGGCGGTAATTTTTCCAGAAGACGGTCGGAATTCATTTTGAGGGTCTTCGGCATTTATTCTGCATTGAATAGCGTATCCCTGGAGATTCACTTCATGTTGTCCAAAAACCAGGGGGCGTCCAGCAGCAATCCAGAGTTGTGATTGAACGATATCAACTGTTGTGATTTGTTCGGTGACGGTATGTTCGACTTGTATGCGAGGATTCATTTCCATGAAATAGTATTGACCATCAGGATCCAAGAGAAATTCAATGGTCCCCGCATTATAAAACTGTGCTGCTCGGGCCATGGCGATGGCGGCCTCACCCATTTCTGCTCGGAGGCGAGGCGTTAAGACCAAAGATGGCGCAATTTCAATAAGCTTCTGATGACGTCGTTGAATTGAGCAATCTCGTTCTCCAAGATGAATGACATATCCATTTTTATCCGCTAATAATTGAAATTCAATATGATGAGGGCGTTCAATATATTTTTCTATAAAGAGTTCTCCATTGCCAAATGCCGCGAGGGCTTCACGAGCACCAGCCTCCATGGCCTCCTTGAGTTCCTCATCTGATCGCACCACTCGTAACCCTCGGCCACCACCACCTGCACTGGCTTTGACCATGACTGGATAGCCGACTCGATGACAAAAGGCCAGCCCGTCGTCTACGGATTCGACGCTGCCATCCGTTCCTGGGACCACGGGAACGCCAATTTTAATCGCGAGTGCTCGAGCTTTGACTTTGTCGCCCAAGAGATCCAACGAATAGGGTGATGGGCCGATAAAGTTAATGCCGGATTCTTCGCAGAGCTTGGCAAACGAGGAATTTTCGGCAAGAAACCCATAGCCTGGATGAATGGCATCGGCACGAATACGCTTGGCTAATCCCACAATCTGTCGTGCATCCAGATAGCCTTGAACTGGGCCAGGACCAACCAAATAGGCTTCATTGGCTTTTTTGACATATATAGCCGTGGCATCACTTTCTGAATAAATGGCGGCTGTGGCAATGCCGAATTCTCGACATGCCCGAATGACGCGCATGGCAATTTCGCCTCGATTAGCCACTAGTACTTTTTTAAACATAGCGTGCGTTTGAATGTATAGGTATCAGACTTAAATTCAAATGAATTGCGTGAATCCTAGCAGGTCAAACCCCAAATGTCGTTCCTTTTTGCCTAACGCTCACTCAGGTGATAAAATTTCCCTTTTTTGATGAGTCGTTGGCCATCTGGTGAGAGGGCAAATTGTTCAAAGGCCAATACTTCGGTGGAAGGTTGTTGGTTTGTGATGAGCATGACTGGCCGCTGTATGGGATAACGTTTATCGAGGACCGTTTGGACTTCAGGTTCGATCTTATCAATGAAGAGGAGATTGATGGCCACGCCGTCTTCTTTCGCACGAAGAGCTGGGGTGATGGAGACAAAGGTGATGGCTTCAAGATTGCCACTAACCATGGTGATGGCCTCTTGTTCTGTTTCTGCTCGGTAGGCTGATCGTGAAATGTCATTGGGAATCTTGAGCTGTTTTTCAAAGGCTTGCCGTATGTTCTGATTACTTGATCGATTGATCAAAATAATTTTGGTTTGGGGGGCTTCCTCATAGACCTGCGACCAATACCGAAGTTTTCCGGAAAAAATTTCAGTAAGTTGGTCAGATGTTACTTCTTTTATAGGATTGGAAAAATTCGTGAGGATCGCAATGCCATCTCTTGCAATAATGGTGGAGCGGAGAGAAGGGACCTCTTCTCCAGTTATGGCAATATCGGCCTCACCTAACTCAATGGTCCGAATCGGCTTAGCATTAGGATGCCAAAAAAAGTCCACTGAAACCGATGGATGGTGCTGCTCGAAGGCATTCGCCAGCAGTTCCATGAGGTACCGCTCGGGCCCATTCCCAGAAATGCGAATAGTTTTTGATGGAGGCGACTCATCGTTGGTGAAATCTTGTTCGGGTATCGATGGTTCCTGTGCAGACGTCGCGAGAAGGGGAATAAAGAGGGTCACAAACAAAAGTCCTATGATACACATAGGGGTGGAAATCCAAAGCTCTTTTTGTACCCCTCGAAGCATAAATGTCGCTGCACTTAGAATATTGAAAGGTTGCAACAATGAAGGTTAATCACGAATAAGAAGCGGAGCGAATAAATCTGAAAAATAAAGACAAAAACGGGGCATCATTCCCGTTTCAGGAAATGAATGTCAAGAGGGAAATATTTTAGAGATAAGGGAGCAGGAAATATTTTCGTCGATTCTTTTTAGGCAAGGAGCTTGTTCTTTACCATGACTCACCAGGCCCTGGTTGGGAATTTGCTTCGGTTGGGGCCTCACGCATTCCAGACATGGGCGGAAGTTTTTTGAATTTAGACATTCGTTCATCGTGCATATTGTAGGCTTTGGTCTCCGCAAAACCCGGTTTTTGCGTGCCGACAATTTTTGAGGCAAAGGAGGACATAATTCGACGACTTTTTGTTTCTTGGCATTTCGGACAGGTGGTTTCTTCTGGTTTGATACTTAATGCCTGCATAATTTCGAAATTATGCTCGCAGGACTCACAAACATATTCGTATAATGGCATGAGGAAGCTCCTTTAATAAAAGGTAAAACGTACACAAAAATTAATCCTAAATTATATAGGAAAAAGGGGTCATGTAGCCAATAGTTTGGATAACTATTCCCCTTCTCCACTTGCACGAATAATCGTGGGGCAAGATCTTGACGCTTACTGAGTGGTTCTATAAACTAATTGTTTCGTCTATCATTTGGAGGGTTTCGCAATGTCGGTGCTTATTCGAAAGTTTAAATTGCCTACAGGAATGATGAAGGAAGAACGGATTGATGAGCCTGATCGTATTGAACGATACATGCAGTTTTTCGACAGAGAAGGTAAAGCCAAGCTCGAAGCGGGGCAAAAAGTCTTTATTGATAAAGACGAATGGCAACTGCTTGAAGATTAGAACCTCCCAGCCCTTTCCCTTCCAATTTTTAGTCTGCCCTGCAATCTAGGGTGGTTTATTAACACTTCGCTAATCTGCCAAACTGAAAATTAAGAAGCATTCCTAGAAAAGGAATTACTGCAATGGGCTATTGGATACATTTAAAGCGATCTCTTGATCAGGCTATGATTCATCGGGATCGTTGCTTGGAGATTCCTTCTGGTCCACATCGCGCTGATTACTGGCAAGGGGGGTGGGAAGAATATCCCGATAAGGACACGGCCCTAGAAGCGCTAGAAAATACTGATACCGCGAGTCAACTCAAATGCCCGGTCTGCAAACCATGACTTGTTTGCCCTTCTCGTGTTTCCTTGAATTCTGCATTCTCCCACAAAAAGTTTTTAGGTAGAATTCTTTCATGGCGCAAAAGTTCGGGAACGCTCGATGGGTGAAAGAAGGCTATTTCGATAATCGGACGGCTGATGTCGTTGTTGGGCAAATAACCTTTGCTGCCTTAGGAAAAGTCGATTTTTGTCTTTCTGGTGTACTACACGGGGAAATCGCAGGACAAGTTATTCAATTTTGTAACCCTAAATTCCTTGATGATCCCTATGCTGGTGAGTTATTAGACGATTTTGCTATCCCTCAAATAGGGAAAGTAAGTTTGCTTTCCTTTGACCCACACCCTCTTTTGTCGCCCCATCCGTACTTTGAATGGTTTTCTTTGGATCAACAACATTATCGTATTGAGCTTGAACCGAATGATGCCTGGTTAGTGATGGAGTCAGAATGGGAATCGGTGGCTCAAGAGTCTCAACGTATTCGTGATGCCTTAGTGGTTCGCTTAGGCCCTTCTACATCTTAGTCCTTTGTTGGAATTTCAAAAAAAATCACGCGCTAGTCCCTAAGTTGTAATTGCATTGACTCCCTTTTTGAGCCTTCGTAGAATGTGCGTATGAATGATCGATTTTTAAAAGCCTGTCTGCGCCAGTCTGTGGATCGAACTCCTGTTTGGTTCATGCGACAAGCGGGGAGGTATATGGCGGAATATCAAGCCATTCGTCGCCGACATTCAATTTTGGACGTTTGCAAAACGCCTGCACTCGCTGCCGAAGTCACGCTCCAGCCTATTCAACGTTTTCAATTGGATGCTGCCATTATTTTTGCGGATATTTTACTTCCCTTACAAGCCATGGGCCTCAACTTAGAATTTGTCGAAGGCAAAGGTCCTGTTATTGATAATCCTATACGTGGGGAAATGGGAATTGTAGAACTTCGTGCAGTCGATGGTGAAGCCTTTGGATATGCAGGGGAAGCGATTCGACAAGCGTTAGAAGCTCTAGAAGACCGAGTCCCCTTAATTGGGTTTGCGGGTGCGCCTTTTACCCTAGCCAGCTACGCTATTGAAGGTGGTAGTTCACGAGATTATGCGCGAACAAAACAACTGATGTTTTCCCAGCCAATCGTTTGGCATCAATTAATGTCGAAACTCTCGGCGGTGGTGGTTGAATATTTGCGCGTGCAAAGTCGAGCAGGTGCTCAAGCCATTCAACTATTTGATAGCTGGGTTGGGTGTTTAAGCCCCGGGGATTATGAAGAATATGTCTTGCCTCACGTTCAATCGATTTTTTCGGCATTGCGGGTTGAAGGAATTCCGCTGATCTACTTTGGAACGGGGACAACTGGGTTGCTGCCGTTGATGCGCAAAGCCGGCAGTGATGTCATGGGAGTCGATTGGCGCATTCGATTGGATGAAGGATGGAATTTGGTTGGCCACGATTTGGCGATTCAGGGCAATCTCGATCCCATGGTGTTATTTGCATCAGAAAAGGAAATTGAACGGCGAGTTCGAGAGATCATGCAACGGGCGGCTGGGCGCCCAGGGCATATTTTTAATTTGGGACATGGGATTCTCCCAACCACGCCTTTACATAGTGTGGAGTTTGCTATTGATTGTGTGCGCCGTTTTTCAGATGAGTTTAAGGCCGACGCCTAGATCGCATTTGTCTATTCCTGCCTCGTGTATTCTAGTTTGAAAATTTGATGTTACCGCTTACTTCCTTTTCATCTTCTTAGCGATCTTTCCTCATTTCGCCCAAGAACGTGTCACGCTCTCCTTATCATGTCGTTATTGTTGGTGGTGGGATTTCAGGACTCTCTACCGCTTTTTTTGTCACGGAAGAAGCGGAAAAACATCAATTGAACGTCCAATGTACTATCGTTGAGCGAGATGTTCGTTGGGGTGGAAAAATTCTGACCAATCACCTTCCCAATCTTCTTATTGAAGGGGGCCCGGACTCTTTTTTGACCTCAAAGCCGTGGGCCATGGAGTTGTGCCAAACTTTGGGGCTTGGCGATCAACTTATTCCGACAAATGCAGAGAATAACCAAACCTTTTCATGGTGCCGTGGAGCCTTACGAGAATTGCCTCAAGGGTTATTGGCTTTTCGTCCTCAACGCGTGGAGACGTTGGTCTCCGGCGGTCTGCTGACCTGGCGAGGTCTCCTGCGGATGGGTGCAGAAAGATTTTGGCCAAAATCATCTGCTGGGTGTTCGGAGGAAACCCTAGGAAGTTTTTTTCGACGACGTTTTGGCGCCGAAGCCTTTGATTCTTTGATTGAACCCCTGGTGGCTGGTATTTATGCGGGCAATGCTGACGAACTCAGCCTTGAAGCCACCTTCCCAAGATTTAAAGAATTGGAACAACAGTATGGGAGCGTGATCAAGGGAATGCGTGCGGCACAAGCGAAAGCTAAAGAGGGAATGGCTCCGAAAAAATCCGGGTCCCCGTCTTCGTTATTTATAACGCTTCGAAATGGTGTTGGCCAACTTATTCAAACCTTAATCCAGCGATTGACTGATCGCGGGGTTCAATTGATGATTGGTTCTGGCTGTCGTGAAATTCATGCCTCCTCTCAAAAGAATGGGAAGCTTTCCCTGACTTTAGACAATGACACCATACTGACGGCAGATGCGGTGGTTTTAGCGACTCCCGCTTTTCAATCCGCTAAAATGATTCAGCAGCTTCAACCTGAAGCATCGATTCAATTGGACAAGATTCCATATGCCTCAACGGCCACTATATCAATGGCGTATTCAACTGAAGCAGTAAAAGAACATATTCGAGGATTTGGTTTTGTCGTACCCCGTAAAGAGCAGCGTCCACTTTTGGCTGGAACATGGACGTCCCTCAAGTGGCCTTATCGAAGCCAAAAGGGAGAGACACTCATTCGTTGTTATCTAGGTGGAAGAGGTCGTGAACATATTCTTGAAAACGACGATCGGAAGCTTGTGCAGTCAGTACGACAAGAGTTGCAAGACATCGTTGGAATTTCTACTCCACCCGGCTATACGGAAGTTCATCGATGGGTTCAGGGAATGCCCCAATATGTTGTAGGCCACCAGGCTCGGGTTGCCAAAATTAAGGAGCTTTTGATGCCATGGCCCACCCTTCATATCAGCGGAGCTGGCCTCAATGGAATTGGTATTCCAGATTGCATTCGTGAGGGTTTTCGCGTCGCAAAGAACATTGTACAGCCGTTTCATGCGCCAACTAAATCCCACGAATCTTAAGGCAATGTTTTGCCAGTCCCATATTTGAACTCGTGATATATGGAAGAGATTGTTGGGGTGCAAATTGTAGTGCAGGGCAAGGTGCAAGGAGTAGGATTTCGAGCATTTGCTGAGTATCAGGCTATTCAAAAAGGATTGAACGGGTGGGTTCGAAATCGACAAGATGGAACGGTGGAAGTAGAAGCTCATGGCCCAAGATCCGTGCTTGAGCTGTTTCTCACGATATTGAGGCAAGGCCCCCGCATGTCCCAGGTCACCAAAATCCTAGTTGACTGGAAAGATGTAAACAGGCAAACTCAAGGGTTTACCATTAAGCGAGACTAAGGGAACCCACATTTTCATTAAGTCGTAAATTGAGATCGATAGCGGGCAAAGGAATCTCCGGTTCATTTTTGAGAATATTGCATGGATTATAAATCATTTATTCGAGAAGTACCGGACTTTCCCAAACCTGGAATATTATTTTATGACATTACGACTTTATTAAAAGAACCAACGTGCCTCCGAGCAATTATTGATGATTTGGTCAAAAAATATCAGAATGCCGGCATCACTAAAGTGGTGGGCATTGAATCACGCGGGTTCATACTCGGCAGCCCATTGGCCTATCATCTCAACGCTGGATTTGTGCCCGTTCGAAAGCCAGGAAAATTGCCGGCCGATGTATTTGAAGTGAAATACAATTTGGAATATGGTTCGAATTCTCTTTCGATTCATCGAGATGCCATTCAAGAAGGGGAGTCGGTTCTTATTCTGGATGATCTGTTAGCGACAGGTGGGACCGCTGCGGCGACAGTACATTTGATTCGACAACTCGGTGGGGAAATTGCTGGAGTTGGTTTTTTAGTGGAATTATTAGGGCTTTCAGGTCGAAAAAAATTAGATGGACATTCCGTTCATTCCTTAATTAGTTATGCCTGATTCAAATGGGCGGTGTTAATGGAATGGGGTGAATGGTTGTGGTGCTGATGTACGAAGGCATGATCTTCAACGAGGATCTTGATCGTTAACCTCCAGAAGGAGAAAGGAAAGTCTGTATGGCCGCACGATCGGGGAAGAAAGAAGTTAAAGCAACCACGACCCGTGTGAAAAAGGCAGCACCAAAGGCCACGCCTAAAGTAACTGTTAAAGCTGCGCCCTCTTCTAAAAAAGCTATGAAAAAAGACAAACCAAAAGAAAAGCAGACCTCTGCGGCAACTCCAAAAAAATTAAAGAAAAAGGATGGATCAGAAGACCGCCATGCTTTTCTTAAAGAAATTTTGCTGGCTAAGCGGGAAGCATTAATTCAAGAAATAAAACAGCAGCTAGGCCAATCCGTCACTGAAGAGCAGCAACGTCGCCTGGAGGCAGCTATGGATAGTGGTGATCAAGCGTTGGTAGATTTAGAGCGTGAAATGGGCATTTCACTTCAGGAGATGCGAAATCGAGAGCGGCAACTTATTGATGATGCCCTTGATAGTTTGGATGAGGGCACCTATGGCATGTGTGCCGATTGCGGAGAAGAAATTAGTGAAAAACGGCTCCATGCTCTGCCATTTGCACGCTTATGTGTGGAATGCCAATCTAAGCGTGAATTGATGGAAAAGATTGAGCGTTCAGAGCATCGATCATAATCTAAAAATAGTATCTCTTTCTGAGGCATGTGGCTCCAACCCTTTTTTGTAAGAAATAATATCCTTTTCCGCTCGTAAGGTTTTGACTGTAGATTCGTTAAATGGCATTTCAAAAACTGCCTTACCTTTTTTTGTCTATTGTTTTCTAGAAGAACGACCGTCTGAAGAGTTCCAGGACAGAAAATGGGATCTATACCTGTTGTCGTTTTAGCGAGTGGTGGTCTCGATTCTACCGTGACTGCGGCACTCGCTAAGGCAGAGGGATATGATCTGCATTTATTGACCATCGATTATGGACAGCGCCATCGATTTGAAATTGAATGTTCAAAAAAAATTGCGGTATGGCTTGGAGCAACAGATCATAAAATCCTCCAACTGGACTTAGGCCAATTTGGTGGATCGGCTTTGACCTCTCAGATTCCCGTGCCAACTGATCGACCCTCGCTAGAACGGGAGCATGGGATTCCCGTAACCTACGTACCAGCACGAAACACTATTTTCCTGAGTTTAGCCCTAGCCTATGGGGAAGTGCTCAACGCCACCAAAATATTTTTTGGAGCAAATATTCGAGACTATTCAGGGTACCCGGATTGTCGTCCTGAATTCATTCAGGCTTTTATGGAAGTTGCCGAACAAGGGACGCGTCTTGGGCAAGAAGGACAATCAATTGAAATTCTGGCCCCATTACTTTTCATGACGAAACGTGAGATTATTCAAAAAGGGCAGGAACTGCAGGTGCCATTTCACTTAACGAGTAGTTGTTATCAGCCTGGACCAGATCATCGTCCTTGCGGCCGTTGTGATAGTTGTCTGATTCGACAAGAAGGCTTCCTGGATGCTCAAATATCTGATCCAGCCATCATGAGTTTAGGCTTAAAAGGAGAGAAGATATGAAGCCTTGGACAATGCTGCCTGCAATAAAAATAATGACACTCTGTCTAGGTTGTCTAGTTGGAGGGGGGTGTTCGGAAAATGGCTCCAATGCGCAAAGCCCGATGGCATCATCGCCGCCGACCCTGATCTCCGTTGGTAAACCGTTACCCGAGGAATTTCAGGAAGGTGAAACCAAATTTAATAATTTTTGTTCTCGATGCCATGGAACTCAAGGGAAGGGCACCAACAATGGACCAGCCTTGGTCCATAAAATCTATGAACCTAATCATCACGCCGATATGGCCTTTCAACGAGCTGCTGCGCAAGGTGTACGGGCCCATCATTGGAAGTTTGGGAATATGCCAAAAATTGACGGGGTGGTTTCGGAAGATGTTTCTCAAATCATTGGGTATGTCCGATGGCTTCAACGGCAAGCTGGTATTTTCTAAAGAGGTTTTATGGCATGTTCTGCTCAAGCTCCTCCACCAACGATTGAATTCGAGTAAATCCTCCCTGCCAGAATTTTCGAGAGCTCACGTCCACACCCAATGGTGCAAGGAGTGTCTGAGGGCTAGCTGATCCGCCGCCTGCTAAAAGTTCCAAATATTTTGGGATAAATGCCTTGCCTACTTTTTTGTACTGCTGGAAAAGTGCCATCACTAGTAAATTCCCAAAGCTGTAGGAATAACAATAAAACGGACTAGCATAAATATGTGGGATCACTAACCATTCCCAACGGAATTCCTCTCCAATTTTGACCGTTTCCCCAAATTGTTCATGCAATAACGTCAGATAGGTTTTTGCCAGTTCATCAATGGTGGCCCCTGCGCTGATCATGCGATGAGCCTCACCTTCGAATAGAACAAAAAAGGCCTGGCGCATAATAGTGGCGTAGGCATCATCAAGTTGCCCGAGCAGAAGGCTAACCTTTGCTGTCGTATTGTGTTGGTGAGCAAGTAAAGAATCTGAGAGCAATTG
>JAJDBR010000063.1 GCA_029261275.1 Nitrospirales bacterium | reverse complement strand
GGCTGGCTCGAGTTGATTCCCATCGATATTTCGGTATACTAAGGACATTCAAGAGAGCAGAAGGCTTTCCAGCCAACAATCCCTATCTCTTATAGCGTCGTTCCACATCCATAAACTTTTTCTAAGGTAGCGTGGGCTTATGTTTGTTCGTCTTTTGAATAGTCTGTTTGGCAGTAATAATGAACGAGAGTTGAAGCGGCTTAAACCACAAGTTGATAAGGCCAATGCCTTTGAGGACTCGCTACAATCATTGGATGATCAAGGATTGGGAGAGAAGACTGAAAGCTTCAAGAAGCGATTGGAAGCCGGAGAAACGCTGGATGATCTACTTCCTGAGGCTTTTGCTGTCTGTCGGGAAATGTCCAAACGAACATTAGGGATGCGTCACTTTGATGTTCAATTACTCGGTGGCATGGTCTTGCACCAGGGCCGCATTGCCGAAATGCGGACGGGTGAAGGGAAAACCTTAGTGGCCACGTTGCCTATTTATCTGAATGCCCTGGAAGGCAAAGGCGCACATCTCGTAACGGTAAATGATTATTTGGCCAAGCGCGATGCTCAATGGATGGGCCCGCTGTATCATGGCTTAGGCTTATCAGTTGGCATCATTCAGCACGAAGCCTCGTTTTTGTTTGATCCCACTTACGATGCTCCCGATAAACGGTTGCAATTTCTCCGTCCCTGTTCACGGCAAGAAGGGTATGGCGCGGATATTACTTATGGCACGAACAATGAGTATGGTTTTGATTACCTCCGAGATAATTTGCTTCCCACTGGTGAAGATAGGGGCGTTCAGCGAGAACACAATTATGCAATCGTGGATGAAGTAGACAGCATTCTCATTGATGAAGCACGTACACCTCTCATTATCTCCGGTCCGACAGAACAAAGCACTGATCTGTACTATCAAATCGATCACATCATTCCCAAATTGAAACGGGAAGAAGATTTTACGATTGAAGAAAAAACTAAAACCGTGTCGTTGACGGATGAAGGCAATGTGAAGGTTGAAAAGTTACTTGGCGTGGACAACCTCTATGACTTGAAACATCTCAATCTTGTGCATCATGTGGTCAAAGCCCTGCAAGCTCATGCCCTCTATAAACGGGACGTGGAATATGTGGTGAAAGATGGAGAGGTGGTCATTGTTGATGAGTTTACTGGGCGAATGATGCCTGGTCGTCGGTGGAGTGATGGTTTGCATCAAGCCGTTGAAGCCAAAGAAGGGGTGAAGATTGCCAACGAAAATCAGACCTTGGCATCGGTGACGTTCCAAAATTACTTTCGAATGTATAACAAGCTGGGTGGCATGACCGGAACTGCGGACACGGAAGCTGCGGAATTTGCCAAAATCTATAATTTGGAAGTCAATGTCATCCCGACCAATCGCTCGATGATACGCCTTGATCATCCTGATGTGGTGTATCGCACGGAAAAAGAAAAGTTTGAGGCCATTGCGGAGGATATTAAAGAGCATTATGAAAAGGGCCAACCAGTTTTAATCGGGACGGTTTCCATTGAAAAGTCAGAACGGTTATCAGCATTGCTCAAGCAGCGAGGCGTGAAGCACAACGTCTTGAATGCCAAGTTCCATGAGAAGGAAGCTGAAATTATTGCACAAGCTGGGCAGAAGGGTGCCGTCACGATTGCGACGAACATGGCGGGTCGCGGGACCGATATTTTATTAGGAGGGAGTTTCGAAGCGCTCTTTAAACAACAATTCATCTATAAGGGGGAAGAGCTGAGCGAAGAAGAGCTGGCGAAGGCTTTCGAGACGCTGAAGACTTCCTGCGAGGCCAATAAAGAAGAAGTCTTGGTTGCGGGTGGTTTGCATATCGTGGGGACCGAACGCCATGAAAGCCGCCGAATCGATAATCAATTGCGGGGCCGATCTGGTCGACAAGGTGACCCTGGGTCCTCTCGCTTTTTCCTCTCGTTAGAAGATGATCTTCTGCGAATTTTTGCCTCCGAGCGGGTGTCTAATCTCATGCTGAAATTAGGCATGGAAGAAGGAGTGCCCATCGAACATCGCATGGTTACCAAGTCGATTGAAAACGCCCAAAAGAAAGTGGAAGGGCATAATTTTGAAATTCGCAAACATCTTCTGGAATATGACGATGTCATGAATAAACAACGCGAGGTGATTTACAAGCACCGACAAAGCGTGCTCAGGGCCACAGATGTGACCGAAGAAGTGTTGGACATGCTTGAAGGGATTGGAGAGGGGCTGGTTGAGACGTATTGCCCTGAAGAACAATATTCTGAAGAATGGGACTTCGACGGCTTGGTTGAATCGGTGCATGGCCAATTTGGGTTGGATGCTCTCAAGGTTGACGAATTGAAAGAATTAGGCCGCGATGCGCTCAAAGAAGACCTCCCGGAAAAACTAAAGCAAGCCTATCGAGATAAAGTAAAAAATTTGGTGGAGGAGCATGGCGCAAGTGAAGAGTTGATTCATTATATCGAGCGGACGATTTTGTTACAGATGATCGATCAGCAATGGAAGGATCATCTCTGGGGGATGGATCAACTCAAGGATGGCATTGGCCTACGTGGCTATGGCCAAAAAGATCCTCTCGCTGAATATAAACGTGAAGGCTATGACATGTTTTCGGGGATGATGGATCGTATTAAAGGAGATACACTTGAGCGCCTCTTTAAATTTCAATTAGTCCGTGGCGAACGTCCAGAAGCCGAAGTTGAAACCCCGCGTCCCCAACAAATGAGCCTCAACCGCGGCGAAGCGGCGACTGCCTCAAAACAACCCGTCCAACGCACCGAAGACAAAGTCGGTCGCAACGATCCCTGTCCCTGTGGCAGCGGCAAAAAATACAAAAAATGTCACGGGGTATAAGTTGCGACCCGAAGGACCACAGGCCGAATCGAAGGAGTAATCCTTTTTCTTCTCTCATACCTGGCGACTCTAAAGTCCTACCGAAAAGATTGTCATAAGACAGGTTCATCTCCACATAGCCTACATGTGCTCTCAGTGAATATTTTTGTTGCCTCGTTTCTTTCCGGCAGTTGAGTATGGTGCGTTTCGAAAGGCGCAATCTTTGTTGCTGAGGAAAAGGACCCACCCCATTTTCACTCATGGTGTGTGCATTGAATCGTTCTGATGCTGGCAATTGTCAGGCACACTCACTCTCGGGGTTTAGCCTGGGTCCACCCTTTTAGTCTAAGGGGGAGCCCGGTGAATTGATCTGCAGCGATGGGTTCGAAATGAGGGAAAAATCTTATGTTGAGAGTTTGGCCGGCCGGTGCGAGGTTCTCTGTATGACTGGTCTGTTGTTGTTCCTGAATCTAAAAGGTGGCAGGAACCGAAAATATGAGGGCCAGAAGCGCCAGGGGGGGATGTTTTCTGATCAGGCTTCTTGTTTGGTAGGGACCATAGAGAGAATTTGGTCTAAATTCATGGCCTGTAAGACATCGAAGACTCGGCCTGGAGCGGAAATGAGGGATAGCCGTATTTCCGCTTTGGCGAGTTCGTGTTTCGTTCGTACCAAAATTCCTACGGCTGCGCAGTCAATAAAAGAAACGTCGGTGAGATCCATAATGACATGTTGGGTTGCCTCAATTTGCGCATCTTGGATAGCAGCTTGAAAATCTTTTCGCACCATAAAATCCAATTGCCCCGAGAGAATAAGGACGATTTCTCCAGGTTTCGTCTGTTTTTTTGTGAATTCCATGCGATTTCTTGATCCTTAAGAAGACGACATAGAAGAAAAAAGGCGCAATCAAATTCTTTGAATTTTTGATTGCGCCAACAACTGAATGGCCCGGCTTACGCCGCCCTTCCGTTTTGTGCCCTCTATATAATTAGGAATTGAGAATACTTAGTCTAATTGGTGTTTGGACTTGCCGTTTACCCTTTCAATCAGGTGTAAGGCTTATGGTCATGATTTCTATCTCTAGGATTTTTCGGAATAGCTCATTGGAATCTTTAATGATAGGCCTTGAGGAGGTTTCTCCTCGTAAGATGGGAAGTCCCGATGAATAAGGAGGTATTGTTCGGATTCCTTGAACGCAGATTGATAAAAGTTAAGCATCATTCGTGCTTTCCAGGGAATACGTCTTTCCATGCCAGAATCACGCCTTGTAACTGATTGAATCTATTGCCATTTTAAATTTTTTGACAGGCATTTCGCTTGACTTGGTCTGTGTGGGGTGGGTATCGTACGCGACTGCTTATAGGTACATTGAAGGAGTGACTATAGTCCATTCGTGCCATCTGACTCTTCACAGTTCGCGGGAAATCCCAAGCTTGTCCAAAAGATCACTGAGGAAATTTCTTTACATGGATCTCTGACATTTGCTCGTTTTATGGAATTGGCGTTGTATGACGAAGGACATGGGTATTACATGACGCAGGCGGCTATACAGGATGAGTCTTCGAGAGAGCGAATTGGCTGGCAGGGCGATTTCTATACCGCGCCGGAATTGTCACCCATTCTGGCAAAAACCCTGGTTCGTCAAGTCTTAGAAATTGATGCCAGATTAGGTCATCCTACCCCTTTTCTATTCGTCGAGATGGGTTGCGGAAATGGGACATTTGCGGCTGATTTTCTTCAACATTGTGAGTGTATTGCTCCTGATTTCATGAGCCGATTGAGTTATGTCCTTATCGAACGGAGTCCATATCTACAATCGGTTCAAAAATCCTGTATCCAAGAGGCAATCGGATTCTTGACCGACAGCAAGATACGTTGGCTATCTTCTGTTGACCAACTTGAAGCCGATTCTGTAATAGGCGTGATGTTTTCTAATGAATTGGTGGATGCGTTCCCTGTCCATCGGGTTCGCTCTGATCACCATCATCTTCAGGAAGTCTATGTTGATTATTCAGGTGGACAGTTTGTCGAGAAGTTGGGGCCGCTATCTTCTGCCAAGTTAGAGGAATATGTCGATCAACATGGGGTTGTACTAAGTGAGGGCCAGACATCCGAACTTCATTTGGCGGCGGAGCAGTGGATGACTCAAGTAGCCCATGTTTTTCATCAAGGCATAATGATCACAGTCGATTATGGCCATACTGGGAGAGATTATTATGCGTCTAATCGGAAAGATGGGACGCTCATCTGTTATTACCAGCACACGGTCTCGACAAAACCCTATGTTCGTGTGGGAGAGCAGGATATGACCGCTCACGTGAATTTTTCGGCATTGGCCAAGGCGGGAAAAACTTGGGGTTTAATGCCGATGGGTTTTACCACGTTAGCCAATTGGCTTATGGGGTTAGGTGTGGAGGAAATTGTGGAGGGGCAGGACCAAGAATCACAAGAGGTTCAAGCTTTAAGCCAGTTATTGCGTCCGCATGGAATGGGCACGACGTTCAAGGTCTTAGTCCAAGGAAAAGGTATTGAGTCGGTGGGCCTTCAAGGGTTACGCTACCGAGCATTTTTTGATGAAGTCCTCTGATGACCTGAATGTGGATAGAGATTAGTTAGTTTCTTGATGAAAATTCAAAAAAAATCTGTCGGGAGTATGTATCTCAATGGGGAGTGAACCCGTTCCATGGAATTACCTTCCTATCATCATTTTTATGGTGTTAGGAACTCTATTTGGGCTTGGCTCCATTATCGCGGGCTGGGTTCTCCGTCCGAGCCGGCCTTACCGCGAAAAATTGTTGCCCTATGAAAGTGGCAGCCCATTGTTTATGGATGCCAGGGTTCAATTTCCCATGCGGTACTACATCATTGCCATGCTGTTTGTGATTTTTGATATCGAGGTGGTCTTCTTATTTCCCTGGGCCGTTGTTTTTAAAAAGCTTGGATTGCTTGGGTTGATTGAGATGGGATTATTTTTAGCCATTTTAATTGTGGGATATTGGTATGCCTGGAAAAAGGGGGCGTTGGACTGGGATTGATCGATTATAGGTCTTTAGGCCTAGTAAAGTAGACTGTATAGGAAGTACAATGCATGCCCAGGATTTGGATGTAACAATATGAGCTTTTTAGAACGACAACTTGACCCCAATATTGTGACGACTAATTTGGATTACTTCATTGCCTGGTGTCGGAAATCGGCCCTGTGGCCGATGACCTTTGGCTTAGCATGTTGTGCCATTGAAATGATTGCTTCGGTTTCGTCGAAATATGATATTGATCGGTTTGGTGCGGGTGTCTTTAGGGCCTCCCCACGGCAATCCGATTTGATGATTGTTGCCGGAACGGTTTGCCGAAAAATGGCGCCAGTGATTCGCCGAATTTATGACCAAATGGCTGAACCGCGATACGTTATTTCTATGGGTTCCTGCGCAACGTCTGGGAATCATTATAATAGCTATAGTGTGGTTCAGGGTGTTGATCAGATCGTGCCGGTAGATGTGTATATAGCCGGTTGTCCGCCCAGACCTGAAGCGCTTATGGATGGGCTTATTAAGTTACAAGAGAAAATTCAACAAGAAAAATATTTTGTTAAATAGCCTGTTATTCGTGTTGGTATTCCTTTCCTGATTTTCAACATTTCCCAACGAAACGTCGTAAAGAATGCATTCCTTTCTTGAAACCATTGTTGCCAAGTTTCCTGAAGCCGTGATAACTGCAGAACAGGATCCGGTCCGCGGGGACTTATGGGCGCAAGTGAAAGCCGAACATTGGCGAGAAATAGCCCAATTTCTTCATGATGATCCTCGTCTGGCGCTTGACCATATCACAGATATCTGTTCTGCCGATTATCCGGATGATTCACAGCGTTTTGAAGTGATCTATCAATTCCTCTCTTTGCCTCACGGGACGCGGTTACGGATTAAATCTCGCGTGTCTGAAGAATCGCCTGAAATTGTGACAGTCAGCGATATTTGGCGCGGGGCAAATTTTTTAGAACGTGAAGTGTACGATCTCATGGGCATTCGGTTTATCGGCCATCCCGATTTACGCCGTATTTTAATGCCGGAAGATTATGAAGAAGGCCATCCGTTGCGCAAAGATTTCCCCGCAGAGGGCCGTGGGTGGCGCAGCCAATTTGATTTTCTGCCAAAACTCGATGAGCCAGTTGGGGAATGGTCTGAATCCGAAGTGCCAGATGATCAACGGCATCAATTTATGGCGGATGATCGACCAGGAGATAAAAAACGAACCACCGAAATGCTTTTGAATATGGGACCACAGCATCCCAGCACGCATGGGGTCTTGCGAGTGGTGTTGGAGCTGGATGGTGAGCGGGTTAGTAAAGCCATGCCGGACTTGGGGTATCTCCATCGAGGGGTAGAAAAATTGGCTGAGGGGCTGACCTATATGCAAGTGCTGCCACATACGGATCGCTTGGATTATGTTTGTGCGATGACTAACAATTATGCGTATGTACGGGCCGTAGAAAAATTGATTGGAATGACTGTTCCTGAGCGGGCGGAATATGTGCGGACGATTATTGCTGAAGTGCAACGGATTGTTGGCCATTTATTTTGGTTGGGGACGCAAGCTCTGGACATTGGTGCCATGACCGTCTTTTTTTGGACGTTCCGTGAGCGCGAAGTCTTGTTAGATCTCTTTGAAAAGCTCTGCGGCGCACGTTTAACCCTCAACTACTATCGGATTGGCGGGGTGGATGCAGATCTCTCATCAGAAATTATTGCCACCCTGCGAGAGTTTTTGAAAACCTTTCCTGATCACATTCGAGAATATGACACGCTTCTCCAAAAAAACCGCATTTGGGTGGCGCGTACAAAAGGAGTGGCCGTTATTTCTGGTGAAGATGCAATTAACTTTGGCCTGACTGGGCCGGTGCTGCGGGGTTCTGGCGTTGCCTATGACATCCGCAAACTCGAACCCTATGGAGTCTATGATCGTGTGGAATGGGAAGTCCCGCTTGGTAAGGACGGTGACACCTATGACCGGTATTGGGTCAGGATGGAAGAAATGTGGCAAAGTGCCCGCATTGTCGAACAGTGCTTGGACCAATTACCTGAGGGTCCGATTTTGGCCGTTGATGCTCAAGTGATTCCGCCCCCAAAGCCCGAAGTCATGCGAGATATGCAAAGCTTGATACATCATTTCATTATTTTCACCCAAGGGTTTAAGCCGCCAAAAGGGGAAACCTATTGTGGTACCGAGGTGCCCAAGGGCGAGTTGGGCTTTTTCCTCATCAGTGATGGAAGTTCAAGACCCTATCGGTTGAAAATTCGGTCTCCGTCGTTTATTCATATGGGGGCGTTTGATTATATGGCGCGCGGCTATTTAATTTCCGATGTCATCACGATTTTTGGGACCTACGACATCGTGATGGGAGAATGTGATCGATAGTAGAAATGTAAGTGGTAAGGAGTGAAAAGCGAGAACGAGAATAAAAGAGAAAAAGATAAAGGGTCTGAATTTTTGGAGAGGGATGTACCCGAGATTTTTTATGTTGCTAGTGAAATTCAAAGACGAGGTGGAGGAGATTCTTTCCCGCTATCCGGTGAAACGGTCAGCACTGCTACCGCTATTGAATCTGGCGCAGCGTGAAGAGGGTTTCGTGAGTGAGCTGGCCATGCGGGATATAGCGAAAGTTTTAGATCTTACGCCGCCGCAGGTGTTTGAGACTGTCACGTTTTACACGATGTTTCATCTCAAACCCATCGGAAAATTTCATCTTCAGGTCTGCAAATCGTTAATGTGTGCTCTTGTTCGATCAGATGAATTGGTGACGTGGATTTCGAAGAAACTGAATATTGGGCCAGGCCAGACGACGGTGGATGGAAATTTTACGCTCAGTGTCGTGGAATGCTTAGGTTCCTGTGGTACAGGTCCTATGATGCAAGTGAATGATGACTATTATGAGCAGTTAACAGAAGAAAAAGTTGGGCGTGTCTTGGATGATTTAGCACGGGTTGGCGAGTGTTCATTAAAGAGTGGGCCGTTTATGTTTCCTATGCCTTTAGCTAAATCTTAAGAATAGAGATTCGGACAATAATACGATGGCCCAGTACGAAAAAATTCTCTTAAAAAATATGGAACAACCTGGGTACACCGGGGCGCTGGGGGATTATGAACGGACTGGAGGCTATCAAGCACTTCGCAAAGTCTTTACTGAGATGTCCCCGGATCAGGTAATCGATGAAGTGAAAAAATCCGGTTTGCGTGGAAGGGGAGGGGCGGGATTTCCTGCCGGAGTGAAATGGGGTTTTATCCCCAAGGATCATCCTGGTCCGAAATATCTCTGTTGTAATGCCGATGAAAGTGAACCGGGGACCTTTAAAGATCGACAGTTGATGGAGCGGGATCCTCATCAAATGTTGGAAGGCATGGCGATAACTTGCTTTGCTATTGGTGCTGAGACCGCCTATGTGTACATTCGAGGCGAATTTCGGCTTGGTGCAAAAATTTTAGAGAAGGCTGTTCAAGAAGCCAATGCTGCTGGATATTTGGGTGAAAATGTCCTAGGCAGTGGTCAAACGATAAAGATTCATGTGCATGCTGGGGCGGGCGCCTATATCTGTGGCGAAGAAACTGCTCTCTTAGAATCGTTAGAGGGTAAACGCGGCATGCCACGTTTCAAACCACCCTTTCCTGCTACTCATGGGCTCTACCAAAAGCCGACGGTGGTGAATAACGTTGAAACCATGGCCAACATTCCCCATATCATCAATCGCGGTGGCGAATGGTTTTCTGGTATTGGCTCTCCACCAAAAAGTTGCGGCACAAGGATTTTTTGTTTAAGTGGCCATGTAAAGCGCCCAGGCAATTATGAGGTGCCGATGGGTATCCCCTTTCGTGAACTTATTTATGATGTGGGTGGGGGGATGCGCTCGGATAAACCACTCAAAGCCTTTATTCCTGGTGGAGCGTCTGCGCCCTTTCTGACTCCTGATCATTTAGATGTCAAAATGGATTTCGAAGCCGTGGCGATGGCAGGATCCATGTTAGGGTCGGGTGGCGTAACTGTGATGGAAGAAGGCACGAGTATGGTGTGGGCGGCATTGCGACTGATGGAATTTTTCTATCACGAATCCTGCGGGAAATGTACCCCATGTCGTGAAGGCAGTTCCTGGCTGGCACAAACGCTGCAGCGTATTTGGAATAGACAGGGGCGAGAAGGTGATCTGGATTTGCTTGCTGAACTTTGCAAAAACATCGCAGGCCGAACGGTCTGTGCGTTTGGAGAAGCTGAAGTGGGTCCGATTCAAAGTACCTTGAAATATTTTCGTCATGAGTATGAAGCATTGATTCAGGAGGCTGAAGCGTCGAGGCCTCGAAGTAAAGAGATTCCCGTAATGACGCAATGAAGTAGAACGCTATGGCTACCCAAGCAACGACAACAGAAACCGTGACCTTGACCATCGATGGCCAGTCGACCACTGTGCCGAAAGGTACATTGGTTATCGAAGCGGCTCGGCAAGTTGGAGTGATGGTTCCGCATTTTTGTTATCACCCAAAGTTATCCCCGGATGCCAATTGCAGGATGTGTCTGGTCGAAATTGAAAAAATGCCTCGCTTACAAACTTCTTGTAGTACCCCGGTGGCTGAGGGCATGGTGGTGAAATCCTCTTCCTCGACTCAAGCGCAGGATGCTCGGAAATCCGTCTTAGATTTCATTCTGGCCAATCATCCATTGGATTGCCCGGTGTGTGATCAAGGTGGCCGTTGTGATCTGCAGGATTTTTCTCACGAATATACGGCCACTACTAGTCGCTTCAAAGAACTCAAACGAGTCTTTAATAAGGAATATTTCAGCCCGCTCATAGAAACGCAGATGAACCGTTGTGTGCAGTGTTTGCGATGTGTTCGCTATTGCGATCAAGTGATGGATGTGAAGGCCTTGGCGCCAGTGGGTCGTGGCACGTTGACGGAAATTAAAGCCTTTGGTGCTCATGAATTAGATTGTGAATTTTGTGGTGGGTGTATTCAAATTTGTCCGGTGGGAGCCATTACCAGTCGTCTTTCGATGTATGAGTTTCGTCCTTGGATGCTCAAGCGTACTGACTCAGTCTGTGGGTATTGTGGCGATGGATGCCAAATAACCTTCCAAACCAAGGGCAATGCCCTGATCGAAATCAATTCCACTCAAGGCTCGGGTCGTAATAATGGCGATCTCTGCGCACGAGGGTATTTTGGATATCATGTCAGTGAGCATTCCGATCGATTGAATTTGCCTCTCATCCGAAAAGGCGATGATTTGCAACCAGTGCAATGGGATGAGGCTCTGGAGCTAGTGGGGCAACGGTTACTCGACATCAAAGCGAAGCATGGCGCTGATGCGATTGGGGGACTGATCTCTGGACGCTGTACGAATGAAGATATCTTTGTCTTTCAAAAATTTATGCGTGGGGTGATTGGGACCAACCGGATCGATAGTAGTGTGCGGTATGGCCATCTGAATGGTGTGCATGCCATGCAACGAGTCCAGGGGACCCATCGATGGTCCGTATGTTTTGACGACATTGAATCAGCAGATACCCTTTTACTTGTCGGGACAAATATTACGGAAACCAATCCGATTACAGGCTTAAGGGTCAAAGAGGCTGTGAAGCGACGAGGCGCCAAGTTGATCACGATCGAAGCGTTGGAGCCAGCCATTGGAAGCATCAGCAATATCGTCAATCTCGCTCAACATCACTTGGGTGTGAAGCCGACGGGCTATGCTGCAGCTATTTTGGGTCTGGTGAAAGCTGTGGTTGAACAGTCAATTCTCGATGTTGAACTCCAAGCCAAGTCCCCGGCATTCTTTAATGATATTTCTGCCCGCCTTCAGGCGCTTTCATGGGAGTCAATTGCCGCACAAACTAGTCTGGCCTCTGATACGTTTATTCAAGCTGCTCGAGTATTTGGTCAAGGGAAGAAGGTGGTGATTCTTGTAGGACCAGGGGTCTTGAGATCTACAGGTGGGTTTGGGATGACCACGAATCTGTTGGACCTCTTGCTGCTCACAGGCAAGTTGGCGCAGCCTGGCTGCGGCCTTGCTCCTCTGGCTGAAGAAAATAATGATCAAGGGGCCTATGAAATGGGTGGGATTGGAGCTGTCTTGCCTGGCGGAACGTCATTGGGCGATTCGGAAGCGCGGGAACATATATCGAAAGCATGGGGTCGACCGATTCCCGATACGTCTGGTTCGTCCTTGCCACAGATGATTGAAGACGCGCAACAAGGCAAATTAAAAGCCTTGTTTGTTGTTGGGGAAAATCCTCTAGCCTCTTTGCCCCCCTCATCAGGTATTCATATGGCATTGAAGAAGCTTGAGTTTTTAGTCTGCCAGGAATTATTTCTCACTGAAACGGCTCAACAGGCGCATGCGGTCCTGCCAGCCTGTTCGTATGCTGAAAAAGATGGGACGTTTACTAATACCGAAGGGCATATTCAGTCAGTCCGAAAAGCGATTGATCTAGTTGGTGAGAGTCGTCCGGACTGGGAAATATTCTCCGCACTTTCGGTGACGATGAATGATCCGATGGAGTATGGAGACGTCAAAGAAATTGGAAAAGAAATCCGGAATTTACTCCCTGGCACGCGCACGTTAGGCCCTGCTCCGCTGCCAGCGCAACCTAATTCCTCTACTATTGCCCGATATGTCACGGCTGATTATCAACGAGATGTCGCTACGCGGTATCAATTGCCGGCAAACGCCACGGAAACTGATGATCTAATCTTACAGGTCTCTCAGTCCTTGTTTCATTCGGGGAAATTTTCGCGAAAAGCGAAAGGGTTGATACAAGTCGAAGCCATGGGCAAACTCTATCTGCACCCTGAAGAGGCTGCTCGGCGTGGTATCGGTGATGGGGACACCGTGAAGGTAAGTAATGGTTTAGGCGAGGTGTTGACGCCAGTTGGACTTCGTGAACGTATTCCCCAAGGCGTTGTCGTGTATCCCGAGCATTTTGATGAAGAGATACGACAGTTGTTGCCTTTTGACGTGGATGCTGAAACGCAGGTTCCTTATTGCAAGATCGCTCGTGTTCATCTAGAAAAAATGGTGGGGCCATGAGGCGGTCCTCAGCTAGTGTGTTGAATTAAAGAGAGGGGGAGTGAATCCGTCATGGAAACGGCAATTCGATTGGGACTCACGTTGGGACAAATTGGCGCCGTAATGGTGGCAGTGCTCCTGACAGTAGCTTTGCTGACCTTATTGGAACGCAAAGTACTAGGATGGATGCAGGATCGGATGGGGCCGATGGAAGTTGGGCCTTATGGCATTTTACAACCGGTGGCAGATGGCTTAAAGCTCTTTTTTAAGGAAGATATCATTCCGGCTGGCGCCAATAAGTTGATGTTTAGTATGGCGCCGATCTTGTCGTTAGTTCCTGCTCTCATTGGATTTGCCGTAATTCCCTTTGGCCCTGATTGGACGGTTGATGTCCAAGGTGTAGATTTTAAGCCGTTTGTCATTACGGATATCAATATCGGCGTGTTGTATATCCTAGCCTTTGCGTCTATTGGAGCGTACGGAATTATTCTTGGAGGCTGGTCCTCGAATAGTAAGTATTCCTTGCTTGGGGGATTGCGATCGGCGGCGCAACTCATTAGTTACGAATTAAATGTGGGACTTTCGATTGTTGGTGTGTTGCTACTTTCAAGCTCCTTGAGTCTGGTGACCATTACCAATGCGCAAGCCGGAGGATTTTGGAATTGGTACTTTTTCGCATGGGGCTCGTTCCCTCAAGCCATAGCATTTATGGTGTTTATTATTTCATCTGTCGCTGAAACCAATCGAACCCCATTTGATTTGCCGGAAGCGGAAAGTGAATTGGTGGCCGGGTTCTTTACCGAATATAGCGGTATGCGTTTCGCGTTCTTCTTTTTGGCGGAATACGGGAATATGATTTTGGTGTCATGTGTCGCTACTGTCCTGTTCTTTGGGGGCTGGCACGCACCATTTGAATTCTTGCAAGGTCCAGAATCTCTCCATGGGCTTACAGGTATTGCCTGGTTTGCGATTAAAGTGGCAACCTTTCTCTTTTTATTTTTCTGGGTGCGGGCCACCTTACCTCGATTGCGATATGACCAATTAATGCGGTTTGGGTGGAAAGTCCTCTTGCCCATTGCCTTGGGTAATATCGTGGTGACGGCCATTGTTGAGTATATTTTTCCCTCATGATGTTTGAGGACTGCGATCAATGAATCTAAAAGAATGGATAAAGACTCTCACGTTTTATGAGATTCTTTTGGGGATGAAAGCCACGCTTTCTCACCTCATTCATTACAAGCCGATCACGTTGCAATACCCGCATGAGAAAAAACAGCTGCCATCGAATTATCGAGGAATGTTAGCGCTGTTGCGTTACGACGATGGGACGGAAAAATGTGTGGGATGTGATCTATGCGAAGCCGCCTGTCCGTCTCGAGTCATACGAGTGGTGAGTGCGGAAGTGCCGGAGGAGCCCGCTAAGCGGTATTCCAAGGAATATTACATGGACATGACCCGCTGTTTGTTTTGCGGCCTCTGTGTCGATGCTTGTCCGGTGGATGCGTTGGGCATGACCCAGGAATATGAATGGGCGGTCTACGATAAACGGCAATTGCATCTCAATAAACAACAACTATTGGCTATCGGGGACCGAAATTTTCCCGTTCGGGAAAAGCGGTTAGAATTTCAACATCCGAATGTGGCGTATTTTAATGTGGGATTTAAGGACATTCCGCAAAAGAATGTTCAATAGCGGTGTTGTCCATTATTGTTGTGTTGTATGAAGTAAAAGAGTGACGACTCGTAATTTTTTATCTCGGCTACCGTGACCCATGGAAACCTTTGTCTTTTTTTATTTTGCCAGCATTATTGTCGTGACCGCTGGTTTGGTGGTCGCGCTCAAAAACCCTGTCTATAGCGCCTTGGCGCTGTTGGTCATGTTTTTTCATGTCGCCGGGCTTTTCGTCACCTTACATGCGGAGTTTTTAGCAATTATTCAAATATTGGTCTATGCTGGCGCCATTCTGGTGCTGTACCTCTTTGTGGTTATGCTCCTGAATTTAAAACGAGAAGAACATTTCCATAGTCAGCTTATTGTCGGATTATTTCTAGGGTGTGTCCTCTTTGCCGAAGCCGTTTTGCTGGTCTTAAAAGGAGAGACCACGCTAGGGAATAATCTCGCCGCGTCCGCTGCTCCAATCGAACTCACACGAGGGAATACCGAATCCATTGGAGAGCTCCTCTATTCCACCTATTTGTTTCCCTTCGAAGTCGCCTCGCTTATTTTGTTGGTAGCGATGGTGGGAGCCGTGATCCTGACGAAAAAAGGTATTTTGGAGGTGAAGAGTTAAATGGATGTTCCGGTCAGTTACTATGTCGTGCTAAGTGGGATTGTTTTTTCTATCGGGTTAGTGGGTGTGCTCATCCGGCGTAATATCATTATTATTCTGTTATCAGTTGAGTTGATGTTGAATGCGACGAACATTAATTTCGTGGCGTTTTCTTCCTATCTAGGAAATCTGTCTGGTCAGGTCTTCGTGTTTTTTGCACTTACCGTGGCTGCTGCAGAGGTTGCCGTCGGATTGGCGATTATTATTGCACTGTACCGTCATTCCGAGAGTATCAACATTGACGACTTCCGGTTGCTGAAATGGTAAGGCGATGGTCTACGCCTTAATCCCCCTGCTTCCACTTCTGGCCTTTGTGGTCCTTGGTCTTGGTGGTCACGTGATCAGGGAGCGGGCACATCTCATTGCCGTTCCTGCCGTTGTTGGTTCCTTCCTTCTCTCTCTGATGGCGCTGAGTGAAGTGGCCGGTGGAGCCGTCCTGCGCATTCCTCTCTATATTTGGGCCAATTCAGGCGATCTTACGATTACCTTAGGGCTGTTTATTGATCAGTTAACAGTGGCCATGTTGATGTTGGTGACTATCGTGAGTTCCCTCGTGCATGTCTACACCATTGGATATATGCATGGCGAACCAGGCTATGCTCGATTTTTTAGTAATATTGCCTTATTTACCTTTTCGATGTTGATGCTGGTGATGTCTGATAATTTCCTTCAGCTATTTGTTTTTTGGGAAGCGGTGGGCCTGTGTTCCTATCTGCTCATCGGGCATTGGTACGAGCGGGAATCGGCTCGAGCCGCAGCGACAAAAGCCTTTCTAGTCAATCGTATTGGAGATTTTGGCTTCATGGTGGGGATCTTGTTGGTGTTTGTCACGTTTGGGAGTTTGCAATATCAAGCGGTCTTCTCTCAACTGGATAAAATGGCTGAGGGGACGGTGAACCTGTTCGGGACCATTGGTGGAAATTGGGAAATCTCGGTCATGACCATGATTTGTCTATTTCTGTTTGTGGGTGCGGTTGGCAAGTCTGCCCAAGTTCCGCTTCATGTGTGGTTGCCAGATGCGATGGAAGGGCCGACCCCGATTTCGGCGCTCATCCATGCGGCTACGATGGTGACAGCCGGGGTCTTTATGGTGGCCCGCTTGGCTCCATTGTATGACCTTTCGCCTGTGGCCATGGATGTGGTGGCCATCGTCGGGGGAGCCACCATGTTTCTCGGAGCCACTATTGCGATGACCCAAACTGATATCAAACGTGTCGTGGCGTATTCCACCTTGAGCCAACTGGGATATATGATGATGGCCTGTGGGTTGGGAGCCTATGTCTCCGGCATGTACCATTTGCTCACTCACGGGGCGTTTAAGGCCTTATTGTTTTTGGGATGTGGCGCCGTGATTATTGCGTTGCACCATGAACAAGATATGAGAAAGATGGGCGGCCTCAAGGATAAATTGCCAGTGACCTATTGGACCTTTGTCATTGGTTCATTGGCGCTGGCGGGCTTTCCGTTGACCGCCGGATTTTTCAGTAAGGATGCCTTGCTGTTGTCTTCTTGGATGTCAGGCGGGCTCGGCCAGGTGCTCACGGTGTTGGGATTGCTGACTGCCTTAATGACGGCGTTTTACAGCTTTCGTCTCGTGTTTGTGACTTTTTGGGGTGAATCCAGGGTGGATCCTGCCCATGCAGGTCACATTCATGAACCTTCCAAGACGATGACGGTTCCACTCTTAATTCTTGCCGTATTGAGTATTTTGGCGGGCTATATCGGCATTCCTGAATTTCTTGCTCAGGCGTTTCCTGGTGGTGAAAGTGGAGGGCATCATGAAGGGGCCGCAGCCACTGGAATTATGATCGCAGCAACTGCGATGGGAATCTTGGGAATTGGCGGGGCATATTTTGTCTATGTGAAATCACCTGGCTTGCCTGATCGTTTAGCAGCACAATGGCAATCCCTCTATCAATTGTCATTGAACAAATGGTTTGTGGATGAAGCGTATGATCGAACAGTCGTCACACCAACGTTGAAGATAGCTGATAGTTTATGGAAACGAGTGGATGTGGCAATCATAGATGGTGCGGTCAATGGAGTCGCGCGTGCCGTGGCCTGGGGAGGATGGGTGACGCGGGTACTTCAAAGCGGGCAAGCACAAAATTACGCGCTGGCCATGACGGTCGGCGCCGTAATGATTCTTGGGGCGTTGATTTTCTTGTAAGGAAATGTTGAAAAAATCTGCCAGTTTCGTTCTCGCCATTTTGCCGTGTTCAGGTACAAGTGTACGCTTCGCGCGTCAAAAGAGCTTCGGCCTTGCGGAACGGATTTTTTGAACATTCTGTGGGCCATGATGAATGAGATAATGATCAAGGATGTACGAAATGTTGGGCAAGAGGGGATGACATCGTGACTGAAGTGGTCGCAACTGGGGGCATACCCTGGCTCACGTTGGTTCTGCTTCTCCCGCTGCTTGGTGTGATCGCGACGTTGCTCGCGCACGAGTCCTTGTCTCGACATATTGCGTTGGGAACGTCATTGATCACGTTTGTCGCGTCGTTGCCCCTCTGGTTTGCGTTTGATATTGGCACGAGCGGTATGCAATT
>JAJDBR010000062.1 GCA_029261275.1 Nitrospirales bacterium | reverse complement strand
CGCCACGCTGCCAGCGATCCCAAATGTCCGCTCGTTGGGCAGCCGTAAAGTTGATGCGGGTGCGGTGTTTCATGGGCACACTCCTTCTGTATCTCTAGAAGATAAGATAAAGTGTTGCGTTGATCAATTGAACTCACAACCGGAAGAAGACATTCAAAAAAAATGATGGCAGTTGTATGAACAATCATTTCCTTCCCTGAAATTTTTGGTTCTATGTAACAGAGTACCGTATTCGGTAACATTTCCGAGGCTACTCAGAGGGTGGTTGTTAGAAAATTGGTTAAATGCCCAAACCGTCAAGCCTCTGTGCTTGAGGCACGAATGGGAAGTTGCCGAATGCCATCGAGGAGCACTCTTGTGGCCCGACAATCGTCTTCATTGTAGTCGAGGATGCGTTGTTTGATTTCCTGGTCTCCGCTTTCTACCCATCGATGAAACCATTCTATGGAGGCAGCTCCAGAGGGGTGAGTGTCACGCCAGATAAATCCTAAATATTTCGCAAGGGTTTTTATGGAGTAGTCACGCGTGGGCCATTCCGTGGCTTTGAGGACGACATCAAAATAGAGGTCGATGGAACGTTCCGGATCAAAAAGTGATTCAATGTCTTCTGCTGTACAGACATCGGGATATTTGGCTTGGAGTTTTCGGTACAGGGTCCGTTCATATTTCGAATAGTAGTAGATTTTTGACGACGGATGGTCATGCAGATACGCCATCGACTGAGCAAAGGCGGCCTGTTCAGTTTCGGGAGTGGGCTGATCCGCAAAAAATGCGACAAATTGTTCCGTCGCATTGTCCTGATCCCTTCGCTCGATGAAGCCATGCAGATAGGTGTGATCACGGAGGGGATCCACTTCGATATCAAAGAAAATTTCTGAAGCTTGTTTCGGTAAGCTTAGGGCTTCTCTTAGATAGGGGCGCCCCTGATCGCCTGCGGACACTAATTGGGCACGGGCGTGGAGCTTGAGAAGGGTTCCTGTCCCCATGCCAGGTATGTCTGTTTTTTTGCCATGTGTGAGGGTGAAGGGATCAGCCGAAGCGAATTCTTGAATAGTTGAAAAGTGGGTGTTTAATGCATCACGTTTGGTGCGGCCCAGTTCGGGTAACAACGTGAGGTCGTATCTGCGTTGAAGATCAAGTAAACAAGGTTGATACCAGTGGCACAGTTTACAGGTTCCACTGCTGTAGGCGGATTTGGTGCGATGGTGTTGCTCAAGAATGTCGTGTGCGCGTTGGTGATACGACTGATAGAGTTCCCACCAGGTTTGTGGGGTTCGACTACTTTGAGGTTGAGCGAAATCATAGCGCACTTCTTTCCCATGAATGTCCCAGATAAATCCCCAGCGTCCTGGTGACAAGGTGAGTCGTTCAAGAATGTCGGTATACAAGCTTAGTTGGACGGCGTAGGACTTTTTCAGTTTGCCGCTGTCGGTGTCCCCCTCTTCCCCTGATCCGGATTTTATATCCCCCGCGATATATCCTGTGTCTTCTTTGCGTAAGAGGTCGGGTTCTCCTAAGAGGTTGTTGACTGAAAGCCGACCGCTATAAATGAGCGGGACGCCCTGTTCAATGGCTTCCAGCGTTCGCGATTCTTTTTCGTCTCCGTAGTAGGGAGAGAGATCTAAAAATGGTTGTTCCAGGGCGGTGATGACTTCCTTCTCAAACAGGGAGCCTTTTTCCCAAAGGAGTTGCATGAAGGCATTGGGCTCCCCACGTTGGGTCGGATCACCAAAGGTATCTAGATACAGCCGATGCTCGCAGCTCGTGAGGTTATAAAGCATGGAGGCGGTGATGAAGGATGTTTGCATCGTGTGGTTTGGTTTGAAAAAGATGGTGAGGACATCGGGCTCAAAGTTGAGAGGGTGTTTATTTTGTATTGAGGTTATGAGGACAGACAAAGTCTTCGTGTAAACCGATCAGTAATTCTTCCCACTCTGCATTTTTCTCAAGAAAAGCCTTTTGCCTGCTCTGGAGCTCTCCTTGGTAATTGGCAGGTGTTTCTTCAAAAAGTTCTTTTGCTTGCTGTAATTTATGGTGCCCCTGGACAAGGTATTGGCAGACCCCAGCTGCCGCTGGGGGTTGTCCTCCAGCACGTTCGAACAATGCCAATGCCCGAAGCCCTAATTCTTGGGCGCGAAAATGACGGGAAGCTCCTTGGAAAAATCTTTCAGTCGCAGATCCTGGGGAGTCTTTGGTTAAAAGGTCTGCCATCATAGCGGCTTTGCCAATAGCCAAAGCTGCTCCCTCTGCATCGTTTTGTGCTGCAAGATCATTGGCCTGCTGTTCGAGGCGATCCATTTCGGCTTGCTCGCCGATGCGTTGTGCGGAGGAATACGTTAGGAAAAGAGAACTGAGAATGGAGATCAGAAGAACAACTCGCACGAGTTTTTTGACATGATGATTCCTTGAATGGAAATATCCTGTTCTAACCATCAAATATGCATTCACCCTCACCCCACCTCTCTTCTCACGGGCGAGGGGACGCAAATGGGCGCATACTTTTCTTATTGGATTTGCCCATCCATATCCACCATTTTGACTGTCCAATTCGTGGCATCCCGAAGTTCGGCCATTTCTTTTGATGTGTCGTAAATGAGCCACACGTTTTTTTCTAATTCCCTGATGGGTGGAATCGAGTCTTC
>JAJDBR010000061.1 GCA_029261275.1 Nitrospirales bacterium | reverse complement strand
GCCCCTACGACTTCGAATTCGTTTTCCTGACTTACGGAATGCACGATTAATCCCACTGCCGTAGAGTACATCGGGTTTTGCACGATATCCCGTAACCCCCCTACACCCAAAGGACGTCCCAACCGAACGGACAGATTCAGCACTTGTTCTGCCACTTCAGCCATCCCAGGAAGTAATGAGGTCCCTCCCGTTAAGACGCCTCCAGCCACTAACATCCCGTCGTATCCCGCCCGCCGTACTTCACGACGTACCATGTCAAACATTTCTTCCACGCGGGGAGACAGAATTTGCGCCACAATATTTCTAGGCATCACACGCGGTGGACGTCCACCAACACTAGGGACTTCGATATTTTCGTCGTCATTTAATAACTGACTGCTGGCCACGCCATATTGCAATTTAATTTTCTCAGCATCCTCCGGCGCTGTTCGTAAGCCAATAGCGAGATCTGAGGTTAAATGATGGCCGCCCATAGGGATGACGGCAGAATGTCGAATGCACCCTTCAACCCAAATAGCGACATCGGTCGTCCCTCCTCCAATATCGACCATTACGACTCCTAGCTCTCGCTCTTCCGGAGAAAGTACGGCTGCGCTGGATGCTAAAGGCTGCAAGACAATATCCACGACATCTAATCCTGCGCGGCTCACGCATCGCGCAAGATTTTGAGCGGAAGTCACCGCCCCCGTCACAATATGCACATCCACTTCCAGACGTGATCCAGCAATACCTAATGGATCACGTATGCCCTCTTGATCATCGACAATAAATTCTCGCGGAAGAACATGGAGGATTTGCCGATCCGGCGGAGGGACCGCACAACCACGGGCCGTATCGACTGCTCGTCGGATATCCCCTTTGGTGACTTCTCGCTTCTTCAACGCGACGACCCCTTGCGCACTTTCGCTACCAATGTGACTCCCAGCAATCCCCGTATACACCGAATTGATTTGCACCGCTGCCATCAATTCAGCTTCTTCAACAGCCCGTTTAATCGATTCCACTGTACTATCCATGTTCACTACCATGCCTTTGCGCAATCCGGTGGAACGATGCGAACCAATTCCAATCACATTGACGGATTGGTCAGGTAAAATTTCTCCAACAACCGCACAAATTTTCGTCGTCCCGATGTCCAGCCCCACCACAATGTGTTCTTTTTTTGTCATGGCTTACAGTGTCCTCTTGCGAAGGATAACTTTTTGAGAAAATCTCAAATCCACTTCTTGCGAGTGTCGTTCAATCGTTTTTTTGACGGTCGGATACAAAACCAAAAATCGTTCCCACTGTCGTTCTGCCTCCTGCCCAAACTTGAAACGCAGGCTAGGAAAATCGACAATCGTCTTATGCGCATGCGCCACATTCACGGTGGGGCGTCCGGAAAATCGTTCTGATAATAAAGTAGCTAAATGAATTCCTTTCCTCGCACGGCGTTGACTTCCATCCTTCTGTTGTGAAAAGAATTTCGCGGTCATACCTTCAAGCACTGGTAAGGCCTTACCTGCTTTCCTGATATCTCCAGGCAATAAATGGCCATCTTCACTTACAAAATAGGCTTTTTTTGATTCCCTCAACACCGCTGCCGGTCGACGCTCCTCAACCTGAACCACCAAAGAATGTGGAAGCACGCGATCGAACGTGACCGAACGAATCCAGGGATGCATCTCTAACTGCTCGGTGAGGTCATCCGTGTCGATCGACCACAAACTCGAATCAGAAGACAAATTGAGCTTTGCAGTAATCTCTTCTCGCCCAAGACGCTCCAAACCTAGAATTGTCGTTTGCTGTATCCTCGTCCATTCATGCACCCAATGCATTGCTTCTCTTCCGCCAATCATTCCAATAGCAATCAAAGAAGCCAAAAGGCTGCCCACCACCACACGTCGAAAAGGCGATTTCTTCCGTAGCTTTTCTTTCTTTCCCATCACATCACCTCGTTTGAGAGGACGGTTTTTCCGAGGCTGGGTTGAAGTAAATACTCCGGCAAAACCCATTACTTCGTTGCCTTCTTCCTCGTCCGAATTTTTCTTGAAAATCCTGAGTGTTTTGGCAACGCCGCCTGTAACATCGCCTCTACTAAATCATCGTACGTCATACCATGTTGTGAGGCCGCCATCGGCAACAGACTCCGCTCGGTCATGCCAGGAATGGTATTCAGTTCCAACACATAGGGCCGTCCATTGGGATGAATACGAAAATCCACTCTCACAGCGCCTCGACATCCCAAGGCCTGATACGCGAGGATACTATGTTCCCGTAGCACTTGCTCCAATCGAGGCGTGAGTGGGGCGGGACAGAGATAACGAGTCGCCGCCTTCCCGTATTTCGCTTTAAAATCGTAAAATCCGCCAGGGGCAATCACTTCGACTCCAGGAAATATCGTCTTCCCCAACACTCCCACAGCCACTTCACGACCAGGAATATATTTCTCGACAACAGCCTGTTGCCCATAACGAAAGACCTTTGTCACCGCGCTCTTCCATTCAGAAGACTTTCTCACAATAGATACCCCGATACTTGATCCTTCCGTGCTGGGCTTCAAGACGACAGGCCAGCCCAAATTACCGGGTGGACGAGGGGGAATCATCGGAGCTTGCAGTGCTTCTCCTGCTGGGATTGGAATCCCTGCCGCATGCAAAACCACACGCGTCAACCCTTTATCCATACACACAGCACTCGCACACACACCCGATCCCGTATAGGGAATCTTCATGATGTCCAAAAGTCCCTGAACCGTGCCATCTTCCCCGCCCAATCCATGAAGTGCCAAAAAGGCCACCGAAACTTTTTTTGCACGAATTTGTTGAGGCAACGTGGAATCTACGTCAATAGGAACTACCGTATAGCGGCGACGACGTAACGAGTCACAAATGGATTGGCCTGTCTTCAGAGAAATGGCTCGCTCCGCAGACGTTCCTCCCATAAGAACACCCACTCGCAAGGACTTCATATTCATGATTTTTCGCTCATCTTTCCCCGACTACTTTCCATTCCAATTGCAGACGAATCCCAAATTTTCTTCCAACTCGATTCCTAACCTTATCAACGAGCATGAGAACCTGTTCAGCCGTTGCAGCTCCTCTGTTCACAATAAAATTGGCATGTTTGGTGGAAACCTCAGCATCACCGATTCGCAACCCTTTTAATCCAGCCGCTTCAATTAAACGACCAGCCGAATCTCCGATCGGGTTCTTAAAAACCGATCCAGCATTTGGCCAAGTGAGGGGTTGCGTGGTCTTGCGATAATCCAGATAGTTCTTGGTGGCAGATTGAATCATTCCTTTAGCCGCAGACCTCAATTGCATCCAAGCCCCTACGACAATGCCTTGAGGGAGCATCGTCTTGCGATATAAAAATGTGAGGGTTGAAGCCTCCACCCGTTTCTGTTTGCCATGGATCGTGACAAAATCAACCGCTTGCAAGACATCTTTCATCTCCCCTAAACGGGTTCCCGCATTCATCATCACACCCCCACCTACGGTTCCAGGAATTCCAGCGGCCCATTCCATCCCTGAAAGGTTCCGTCTGTGGGAAAATTGCATCAGCCTTGGTAGCCTCACGCCAGCTTGTGCATACACCACCTGATTAAGTTCTTCCTGGATCTTTGTTAATTCCTTCAGCTGCATGACAATTCCACGAATGCCCTTATCCCGAATGATCACGTTCGTTCCACCCAACACCATGAGAGGAATATTATTCATTCGTGCACCCCGTACGACACGAATCACATCCTCGACATCAGAAGGAATCACTAAGACGTCAGCAAATCCCCCAACCTGGAGAGAGGTATGTGGAGCTAAGGGTTCTTGCCACAGAATTTCTCCCTCCGCATGGAGTAACGCTCGACGAATCATAGGCACAGAGGGTATTCGACTTTGGCCTTTTACCATGACATCCTTGGCTCATAATCATTCACCGAACTCCCCTATCTGGAATAAAAGATGATAAGGAAAAAAGAAAAAACCAGAGAGAAGACCTGCCCTTCATGCTCTTCCCTATTCCGCCCTTTCCCCGTTTTACCTTTCACGTCTCACACTTCATCCCTTACGTTGCTAAAATTTCTTGACCAACCTTCCAGACATCACCAGCACCAAGCGTCAACAACACATCACCTTCCTGAAGATCATCTCGCAGTCTGTTCATAAATCCTGGGTCACCATTGACCCACTGAACCGATGGATGACCAGACCCACTAATTTTTTCGACAAGCGTGTTTCCGCTAATCCCAGGAATAGGCTCTTCGCCTGCTGCATAAATGTCCAGAACATACACCACGTCTGCTAGTTCAAAGGCTTTGGCAAAATCATCTGCCAGGTCCCTTGTTCTTGAATATCGATGAGGTTGAAAAACGACAACCAACCGCCGAGACCATGTGGCTCGTGCCGCCGCAAGAGTCGCACGGACTTCGGTAGGGTGATGGCCATAGTCGTCCACGACCATAATCCCGTTTTTTTCTCCTCGAATTTGGAACCGGCGCTCCACACCCGAAAATGCAGCCAAGCCTGATCGAATCAGATCCACAGGCACATCTAATTCCAACGCCACCCCAATGGCGGCTAATGCATTTGCTACATTGTGAACACCAGGAATACGAATACGAAACGGTCCAATTTTTTGGCCACGATAATGTGCACGAAATTCGACCCCAAGCGCTTTGGGTTCAATGTCAGTCGCGAATAAATCTGGCGTCAGCACTCCAGAAAAATCACTCATCCCAAACGTTTGGTACCGTTTCACAACCCCAGGCAAGAGTCCACGAATCCAAGGATCATCGGCACAAAGGATCGCAGCTCCATAAAACGGGATTTTGTTTATAAATTCTAAAAACGCTTCTTGCAGTCGATCCATACTGCCATAATGTTCAAGATGCTCTCGATCCATATTGGTCACGACCACGATGGACGGAGACAGTCGCAAAAATGACCCATCACTTTCATCCGCCTCAGCAATAAGCAGATCGCTACGCCCTAACCGAGCATGGGTCCCCATGGCATTAACCTTTCCTCCAACGACGAAAGTCGGATCAAGTCCGGCTTCTGCCAAGATCGAGGCCACCATAGAAGTCGTCGTCGTTTTACCATGAGCCCCCGCAATGGCAATGCCGAATTTCAAACGCATCAATTCGGCCAACATCTCCGCCCGCGGGATGACTGGAATCACCTTGGCTCGTGCCGCACGAATTTCAGGATTCGATGCGGCAATCGCTGAAGACATCACCACCACCTGCGCGCCGTTAACATGTGATTCTTGGTGACCGATATACACTGTCCCTCCCATTTCTTCTAGCCGGCGTATGCTATCCGAATACCCAGTATCCGAACCCGTAACCTTATAGCCTAAGGTGAGGAGCACCTCCGCAATGCCGCTCATACCGCTTCCACCAATCCCCACAAGATGAATGTGTTGAATTTTTCGGAACATAATGTCCTAGACCCCCAGAGGTAAGGAAAAGGAATGCAGGTGGGTTTAACACCAACGGGGCGTTGAAAGAGAAGACAGACTGTTGTCTCATGACAGTTCCTTGGTTCCCTCGATGTGATTTCGATACTCGAATACCAATTCGATCACAAACGTGGTCAGCAAGATGGCCAAACATCGCCAGCCCCTTGTGTCATCTCTTAACAAACGCTGCCCTCAATTCCTGCACACAACCTTCCTCATAATTAAAGATGAACAATGGCGCCATGATTTCTTGTGTAAACTTGACAGTTTCCAGATAGCATTGATGCATATATATTTGTTCGCTGTTACGGATGAACGAGAGTGAGACATTCACGAACCATGTGTTCAGTGGCGTCAATTTTCCTGAACTTCCAACTTTGCCGAGCCATTGCCTGCAAAGCTGGAATATCCTGCATGAGACGTTCAATTTCCTCTGTCAACTTCTGTCCGTTCAGGTCCGTTTGCCGCAACATTCGCGCAGCCCCTGCCCTTTCCATTGTGCTGGCATTCATTTCTTGATGATTATGCGTGGCATGCGGAAACGGGATCAGAATCCCAACTTTGCCATAGGCAGCTAATTCCGCTAGCGTGCTAGCCCCTGCGCGACAAATCACCAGATCCGCTTTGGCCAACTCCTTGGGCATATCAAACAAAAATGACTGAACATACGCTTGCATTCCACATTGTTCATACCCTTGCCGAATTCGTTCATAATCAGCGGCTCCCGTCTGATGGGTCAGCGTGACCGATGTCCTGAGAATCTCTGATCGTTCGACCGCTTCAAGCATGGCAGAATTTATCGCCTGGGCACCTTGGCTCCCTCCAAAAATCAAGAGATGCGCCACCTTTCCAGGAAGTGCCGGAGGATGATCCAAAACAAAAGCCTGACGGATAGGTGTTCCAATAACTCGAACCTTGTGTGAGGAAAAAAATGATTTCGCACTATCAAATGCCAAAAAAACTCGATCAGCCAGGGGTCCCAATAGACGATTAGCTAATCCTGGCATGGCATTGGGTTCCAAAATCACGCGAGGAATGTGAAGCAACCAAGCTGCACATACAATCGGCGGGCTGAAATACCCACCAGTCCCAATAACTAAATCTACTTTCGGAGATCGAAGAATGCGTAAAGCTCGCCACAGAGAGTGAGGAAGGAGCCAAAGCGCCCGAAGCATGCTTAGAATACTCTTACCGACAAAACCTTCCACCTGGATGGACTCCACCGGAAATCCTTCTTGCGAGAGAATATTCTGTTCGACAACCTTCCCTGTTCCTACAAACAAAATTTGCCCATCTGGATCATGCCGCTGAAAGGCTTTGGCATAGGCAATAGCCGGATACATATGTCCCCCAGTTCCACCTGCGGCAATCACCACTCTCATTCCAATTGGCTACCTAAGGGCTGGCCCGTCCTTGACGAGCGATACTCAGTAATATCCCAATAGCCAACATCGTCGTGAGAAGCGAAGACCCTCCGTAACTGACGAGAGGCAGTGTCAAGCCTTTGGTCGGCAACATACCACTCACCACACCAGCGTTAATCATAGCTTGCATGGTAAGCAACAGGGTGATTCCCAGAGCCAAATATCGACCAAACACATCGGGCGCCAACGCTGCCACTCGAAACCCCTTAAAGACGAGAATGACAAACAAGCCTAATAATCCTAATGTGCCAATCAAGCCGAGCTCTTCCCCAACCAACGCCAGCACAAAGTCAGTATGTCCTTCGGGAAGATACAAAAGTTTTTGCTTGCCTTGACCAAGCCCCACTCCAAAGACGCCACCATTTTCTAAGGCTAAGAGGGATTGCACCAACTGGTATCCCGCATCTTTTCTGTCCTGAAAAGGATCGAGAAACGTCGTGAATCGCTCCCATCTCTCCGGGCTAAATACAATAAGCGCAAGAAATCCAAGAATCATTGGCAAACCTAAACAAGCCAAATGTCGAAGCCTCGCCCCCGCTAAATACATCATGCAAACGAAGACCAAGCCAATCACCACGATACTTCCCAAATCTGGTTCAACGACAATTAAAAAACACAAGCTGCTCACCACAATCACTGGAGGAAGAAACCCACGCCGCCAGTCTGTAATACGACGATTGGGATTGGCGAGAAACGCAGCTAAATACAACACCACAGCCAGCTTAGCCATCTCCGTGGGTTGAATAGAAAAAAACCCAAAGGTGAGCCACCGTTGAGCACCATTAATTTTCGGTCCAAACATCAGCACCAGCAGCAATCCGACCACACATCCCACCACAATCCAGGGCACCCACTGTTTCCATTGCCGATAATCAATTTGAGATCCGACAAAGAGGACACAATAACCCAGCACCATCCACACGATTTGACGCTGTAGATAATGGGTAGAATTCGAATATTTCATCTCCGCGACAACCCCGCTTGCACTAAACACCATGATCAACCCCCCGAGGGAAAGGGCAATCGTAATTCCCAAAATCAATGGATCGATCCTGCGCCGATCGAGCGTCAACTGTCCCTGAAACAAATCAGCCCAAGCACGTGAATCGCGGTGCGCGTTCCCCCGTCGAAGCAAGGTCATATTCACCTAGTGAAGCTCCCGCACAATACGCTTAAACTCAAGCCCGCGGTCATGGTAATCCTGAAACATGTCGAAACTCGCACATGCCGGAGAAAACAACACGACATCTCCACTGGTCGCAAGTGCGCATGCTTGCAAAACAGCGTCCTCAAGACTCGTTGCACCACTAATGGGCACACTCCCTTTCAACGCATCTAATATCTGAGATGCCGCTTCCCCAATGACCACAATGCCCTTCACGCCACAATGAATAACTTCCAAGAGGCGAGTGAAGTCTCCGCCTTTATCTTTTCCTCCAAGAATCAAGACAACAGGTTCATCAAAGCTCTGCAATGCCTTGAGCGTCGCATCAACATTTGTCCCCTTTGAATCATTGATGAACGTCACACCATTCCATGCTCGAACGGATTCCAGGGCATGCTCAAAAGTCGGAACAGTCTGAAGCGCTTTCGCAATATCGTCTTTTGAACATCCACACAGGAGTCCAACGCTTATCGCCGCCATCGCATTCGCCACATTATGTTGTCCGCGCAGCGGGCTGCCATCACGATCAAAAAGGATATCCTCTTTTCCCTGTCGTTGTGCTCGAATCACTCTTCCGTCCAAATACACACCCTGCGCAACGTCGCGACAAAGACTAAATTCCCACAGACGTGCCGGGGCATCGAGAGCCATCGCCCCCACTGTCGGGTCATCAGCGTTAATGATCATCCAATCCTGATCAGTTTGATTTTCAAAAATACGCTTCTTTGCGGCTTGGTACTCTTCTTGAGTAGGGTGTCGATCAAGATGATCAGGCGTCACATTCAACAGGACTGAAATCCATGGCTTGAACTGCTGAATGGTTTCAAGTTGGAAGCTTGACACCTCAGCCACAATATAGTCATACACAGTTGCCTGAGAGGACTCCGATATTCGAGTCACGGCTTTACATAAGGGCAGTCCAAGATTGCCCCCCACAAAAACATGCTTCCCGCTTTCTTGAAGAATGGATCCAATGAGACGGACCGTTGTACTTTTCCCGTTGGTGCCCGTGACCGCAATAATCGGTGCCTGAAGAAATCTTGCCGCTAATTCAATTTCTCCAATAACCGGAATCTTTTCCCGGCGAGCCTGCTGAAGAAAACCATGATCTTTGGGTACGCCAGGACTCACTACAAGAAGGTCCGACTGGTTCAAAATAGATTCAAGATTACCTCCAACATATATTCGAGCCCCTCTTTCCTTATAGGTGCTTTTTACCACTTCAAGTTCAGGACGCGAATGTTCTTCAACGAGGGTAACATTCGAACCTCGATCCAAAAGCACATCAGCTGCAGCTTGGCCACTGCGCCCCATCCCAAACACCGTCACGTTGCTCTCCTTCCAAGTGCTTATTGGAATAGCGGGAGTGGCACTCATTATTTCCATGACTCCTGAAAATTTCACTGACATTCCATGCTTACCGTAGCTTCAACGTGCTGATGCTCAAAAGTCCAAGAATAATCGCAATGATCCACAGACGGACAACGACTTTAGGCTCTTCCCATCCTTTCATCTCAAAGTGATGGTGCAGAGGGGCCATAAGAAAGATTCGCTTTCCTCGCGATTTAAACGAGGCCACTTGAAATATTACGGATACCGCTTCCATGACAAAGACACCACCAACCAGCACCAATAACAGTTCATGCTTGCAGACCACCGCCACCGTCCCTAGCGCCGCCCCTAGGGGCAATGACCCCACATCCCCCATGAAAACTGAAGCCGGATACGTGTTGAACCACAGAAATCCGAGACCGGACCCAATAATCGATGCCGTCAAGACCGCTAATTCTCCTGCCCCTTCGATATGCGGTATCAAAAGATATTGCGAGACCACTCGATTCCCAACGGCCCACGCCACAACGGTATAGGCCATCGCGGATATAATCACCGGTCCCACCGCCAAGCCGTCTAACCCATCTGTTAAATTTACAGCATTGGAACAGCCCACGATGACCAAAATTGCGAAGGGAATATAGAACACCCCAAGATCGGGGTTAAAATTTTTAAAAAATGGCACACTCAGTTCAGTGGAATAGGCTGGGGACAGATAAAAAAATAATCCAATGCCTGTGGCCACACATAGCTGCCCCATAAACTTTTGTATAGGTGACAGGCCTTTGGACTCCCCACGTAAAATCTTGATGTAGTCATCCACAAATCCAATTAACCCAAATCCCACGATCGACAACATGACCAACCAAACATAGTAATTAGAGACATCCGCCCACAGTAGCGTCGCCAATAAGACCGAAAACAAAATCAGCATACCTCCCATGGTCGGTGTGCCAGATTTTCCAAGATGCGACTGTGGGCCATCGCTCCGAATTTTTTGTCCCAATCCCAAGGTTTGTAATTTCCTAATGACGGGAGGAGCCAAAAAAAATACAATAAGAAAAGCGGTAATGGCGGCATAAATCATGCGAAAACTGAGGTAACGAAAAACATTGAAAATCGCAAACTCGTCACGAAGGGGATAGAGCCATAGGTACAGCATAAGGATTTACTGACGACCTCCTCGACAGACGGCATCAAACACCCGTTCCATCTGAGCTCCGCGTGAGGCTTTGATCAGAATAATATCACCTCGCGTCACAAGCGTTTTTAAAAATTTCCCGGCTTCAACAGCATCTTTGACTACCACGACTGGCATGCTCTTTCGAACGCTCCAAGCTCCTTTTTGTATGTCCGGGCCAAACGCTCCACAGGCAATCAGCTGACTGACATCTTTCTTGGCCACATAACGACCGATTTCTTGATGAAACTGATTTTCTTTCGGTCCCAGCTCAAGCATATCTCCTAGAACCGCAACCGTTCTGCGCATAGGATCCAATTCAACCAACACATCTAATGCAGCCTTCACTGAAGCTGGATTTGCGTTATAGCAATCATAGAGATAGGTCGCTCCACCATGACGACGGATTTCCGATCGCATGGGCGCTGGACGAAATTTCGCCAACCCCGACACAATGTCTACAACCGAAAAACCCAACGCATGACCCACTGCTGCCCCCGCCAACGCATTAGAGATATTATGCAAACCCATCGTTCGCACAGAAGTCCGATGACTTGTTTTTCGATTCGGCAACCACAAGTGAAAAGCAGTGCGTCTCCCATCCCAAACCGGCTTGGCTCCGCGGACATCGGCATGACGTGCCAACCCAAAAGAAATAATCGGGCTCTTGGCTTTTTTAACAAACTGCCGGAAGTACCGATCCTCCGCATTCAAGATGGCTGCTCCATCATTTGGGAGCCATGAAAACAATTCAGCCTTTGATGCTGCCGAGCAAGCCATGGTTCCGTAAAACTCTAAATGATCAGGTCCCACGTTCGTGACCACGCCTAACGTCGGCCTGGTCATTTCACAGAGTCGGGTGGTTTGCCCGACCTGATCGACTCCCATTTCAATGACGGCCGCTTGATGCCCGGCATGCAACCCCAAAAGCGTTTTGGGAACACCAATGGCATTATTAAAATTCCGTTGGGTCTGAAGAACGCGCCAGCGCGTTGCCAAGACCCGATTCACCATTTCTTTGGTCGTTGTTTTGCCATTGCTACCTGTGATCGCGACAACCGGGATGGAGAACCGCGCTCGATGGAAACTGGCCAAATCTTGGTACGCTCGCAGCGTGTTGCGTACATGCACGACGGCAAGAGGATTTCGATTCTTCTTACCCCTCGCTTTCAATAGATTCCCGGCACCAGTTTGTTCAACCACAACGCCGAGAGCCCCTTTGGCCCAAGCCTTCGTAATAAATTCATGGCCATCAAAGTTCTGTCCCTTTAGGGCGATAAAAAGATCCCCTGGCTTAACGGCGCGAGAATCCGTTTCCACTCGACGAAACTTCCTATTTGGGTTTCCTAACGAGAGTAATGTTCCCTGCGTGGCCTTAAGCACCTCATCCACCTCAAATGTCGCCATAGAGCTGATCGTCCAACCTAAACTGAACGCCTTCGTTCACGAATGGCCTTTCGAGCTTCTTCACGATCATCAAAATACACTTTCTGGGTCCCAAGGATTTGATAATCTTCATGACCTTTCCCTGCAATCAAGACAAGATCTCCTAAGCGAGCCGCGTCAATAGCAACCTGGATAGCTTCCGCTCGATCAGAAATTGTTTGAAACAGACACCGCTCATCAGGGGGTAAGGCTACAATGCCTTTTTCGATATCAGCAAGAATGGTTTGCGGGTCTTCCGTTCGTGGATTATCAGAGGTGACAATCACGAGATCACTCTTTCTGACCGCCACCTGCCCCATCTTTGATCGCTTCCCTGGATCTCGATCACCACCACAACCAAATACTGTGATGACACGTCCCTGCTTAATGGACTGCGCGGCCTCAAGCAATCGTTGGAGCGCATCGTCGGTATGGGCATAGTCCACCACCACGGTAAAATCTTGGCCTTCCTGAATGCGTTCAAACCGTCCCGGGACATTCTCAACGGACTTCAGTGTTTGCTCAATCAATTCCGGAGACATCCCGACTGCTAACCCGATGCCAATAGCCGCCAACATATTCGATACATTATGTTCACCAACCAATTGACTCGTGATCGTCATTTTCCCCAGCGGACTCTTCACCACAAATTGGGTTCCATCCATACCAAGTTGGACGGCTTCAGCTTGAATATCGGCTTTAGCATGAAGTCCAAATGTCCAAACCGGAATAGGACATTGCTGAAGAAGCAAGATAGCCCAGGAATCATCGGCATTAACCAAGGCCCTCTTTGGCTCTGCCTTTTGTCCATCCACCACATAGTCAGTAAATAAATGCAGCTTCGATTGAAAATAGTGGTCCATAGTGTGGTGGAAATCTAAATGATCTTGAGTCAAATTGGTAAAGACCACGACATCGAACTCACAGCCCGCGACTCGATCTAATGCCAACGCATGAGAGGAGACTTCCAACACCCCAACATCTATTCCAGCGCGCACCATCTCACCCAACATCTCCTGAAGTTGTACCGGTGCAGGCGTGGTATGTGAGGCCTCTTGTCGCTCTCTTCCGTATACATACCCGACCGTCCCAAGCAATCCAACCTGATGGCCTTGTGCCTCTAGCAGTGATGCCGCTATATGGGTCACCGTCGTTTTTCCGTTGGTTCCTGTGACACCGATCATCTTCAAATGCCATGATGGATTCCCCTGTAGATGAGAGGCCATCAATCCCAACGCCTTGCGGGAATTTTTCACGTGAATTAAAGAGGAAACGGCCTGTGAGCTCTCGGCAGAAATGCCTTGAAAACATCCCTCTTCCACCACAACAGCCGCAGCTCCCTGAGCGAATGCCTGGTTCACAAAATGATGTCCATCTTGTTGTATTCCTTGGATGGCCACAAACACAGAGCCTGGCCTGACCGCGCGCGAATCTTCCGTTATTGAGACAATCTCAGATTGGAGATCGCCAGAAATTCTCACTACATCGACCGGATCGAGTAAATCTTGAAGCGTCACAATTTACTGCACAAGCGCCTGTAAAGATGATGGATGGGAAGAGGAGGAGGACGCCGTTCGTATCAATTGAGCGCCCCCAGGCAAGATCCCCAAATGAGGCAGGACTCGATTCGCCACATTCCCAAACACAGGAGCTGCGCTAGCCCCTCCCCATCTCCATTTTTCTCCTTCTGGGTCATCGATCACCACAAGCATCGTGAGACGTGGATGTTCAACCGGCACGAATCCTACAAACGAGGCAATAACATGTGATGACGAATAGCCCCCTGTTTTCGGATCGATTTTTTGGGACGTTCCTGTTTTGCCAGCAGCGCGATATCCCGCCAATTTAGCCCGTTGGCCCGTTCCATTTTCAACTACGGTTTCAAGAATACGGCCCAGACGTTTGGCTGTTTGAGCAGAAATGGGTCGTCGCTTTGGTTCCAAATGTTTCGTGAGAACTGCTTGCCCACGACCATTCATAACCGAAGACACCACGCGTGGCGTCATCAACCACCCCCCATTCGCCACAACAGACATCGCCGTCACCATTTGGATCGGGGTAACAGCAATTTCTTGCCCCATAGCTAAAGAAGACAGACTTCGACCACTCCATTTATCCAAACCCCATAAAATTCCCGCTGATTCTCCAGAAAGGTCAATGCCTGTCTTTTCGCCAAAACCAAACGCTTTCAGATACTCAAACATCCGTGGTTTCCCTAATTCGAGTGCGACTTTAATCACACCAACATTGCTCGAGTGCGCGACGGCTTCCGTAAAGGTCATCCAACTGGATTTCGCGTGATCATGCACAATGGTCCCTGCAACGGGCATTTGCCCATCACCTCCATAAATCAAGGTGTCAGGCTCCATGACCCCCTCTTCTAATGCAGCGGCAGCCACGACTATTTTCAAGGTCGATCCCGGCTCATAAGGATCGGTGACCGCCCAATTCCTCCAATCTTTGGCCGAAAGCTTTCTGAAATGATTGGGATCAAAGGTAGGATATAGGGCCCAGGCTAAAATAGCTCCGGTCATAGGATCCATGATCAAAATAGTTCCTGACTTGGCGCCACTCTGATTCACCGCCTTCGCCAATTCATCTTCCGCAATAAACTGAATCACCTCATCAATTGAAAGAGTGACATGGTACCCAGCGAGATGGCTTGTAGAATCAGGATTGTTCTGCGTTGAGATCATCCCGCCCAGAGCATCTCGCTGGTATTGCACGAGGCTCCTCTCTCCACGCAAAAAGGATTCGTAATGAAATTCGATCCCTTCCAAACCCTGATTATCATCACCAGCAAATCCCACAATATGAGAACCCAATTCTCCCTTGGGGTAAAAACGCTGCGGGCTCCTGATCACCTCCACTCCTGGGATAGCCATCGCCTCGATCTGTTTAGCCTTTTCCTCAGAAAGATCGCGTGTGACACGGACACGCGATTGGGTAGGCTGAAACATCTTGCGCAATTGGGCAACTCGCATATCTAAAACTGGCGCTAAGACTCGTGCGATTTCCTTAGGATTCCGGAGAGATTTGGGACTCACAAAGACTGAGGGCACATCAACATTCAATGCCAAGGGATGACCATGACGATCAACGATCACGCCCCGATCGGACTGCACCATCATGGATTTCTGATGCTGGCGTTGCACCTCATGGGCACCAGCATCAGATTGTAAGACCTGCAAATAAAACAGCCGCCCCCCAATCAGAGCAAAACCCAAGAGCAGACTGAGGCAGACAATGCCACTGCGCATTTTGCAAACAGGGTGAATGTCTTGCGTGGGAACACTCATGGCAGACCCAAAAATGAGTTGGAAAATTTCTGAACGAGGTGGGCCGGAGAATTCTCATTGGAATCTGAGAAGGAATTTGTATCGAGAGAAATCATCACCATTTGCCCTTCTTGAGGCACAATCAGTTTCAATTCCTTATGCGCTCGCTGGGCAATTTGCTGTGGATCGGTCAGTTCGGACAACCGAACTTGTAACTTCTCTTGCTGTTTCCTGAGAACAGTGCGTCGACTATCCAATTCTTCCATGTCATACCCAAGGCGCCACATATCAATCTTGACCCCTACATAGAAAAGGCACCACACTCCCAAAATAATCATCACCCCAAGCAAAACATTTTTTCTCATTGAAGAGCTCCCTCTGCCAGGCGTTGAGCAACCCGCAACTTGGCGCTTCTCGCACGAGGATTCTGTTCAATTTCCCGTTGATCAGCCGTTAGCGGCCTTTTGGTCAGTATGGTGATAACAGGATGATCTTTTCCGGCCATGGCTCGAAAGGTGTGCTTCACCACACGGTCTTCCAAGGAATGAAACGCCACCACACAGACTCGCCCCCCTTCCTTTAAGAGGCTGACCGCAGCCTGGAGGGCAGGCTGCAAAAGCTCTAATTCCTGGTTGACTCGAATTCGGAGCGCTTGGAAGGTCCGCGTGGCACAATGTATCCGCCCTCTTCTATAGGATGAAGGAACAGCACCTTTAATCACCGCTACCAGAGCTTGAGTTGTCTCCAAGGGAAAGGTTTTGCGGGATTCAACAATCGCTCGGGCAATGCGTCGCGAGAATCGCTCTTCGCCCCATTCAAAAAACAAATCAGCCAACTCCTTCTCAGGGAGCACTTTGACCAGATCAGCAGCTGTTGGACCCTGCGTTTGGTTCATGCGCATATCCAAAGGGCCATCCGAAGCAAAACTAAATCCTCGCTCGGGCTTATCTAGCTGTAATGAGGACACCCCTAGATCAAAGACCACGCCATCAACCCTCTCAAAACCCGCCTGATGCACAAATTCCAGAATGTGGGAGTAATTCCCATTAAAAAGCTTCACTTGAGTTCTATGGGGTGCTAAGTTTTTCTCCGCATAAGCCAAGGCCTCAGAATCCCTATCTAAACCAAGAATATAAGCATTATTTCCTGAACTTTCGAGTATTTTTAATGACGTTCCCCCCACACCCAAGGTACAATCGACATAGATTCCCCCTGGTTTTGGGCTAAGCCAATGGCAAATTTCTTCAGCAAGAACAGGAACATGCACATGCTTCATTCATTAATGTTTCATTTTCGCCATACACTGCGGGGATTACACCACTTCTTCCCACAAACTGCAGTATACAACTCCAGCCAATGATGTCAAGCACCTACAGACTCTTGTGGAAATCATCAAAAAAAATGAAACGGCATACTATTTGTCGTATGCCTCAAAAAGGCAAGAAAACTTTATCACCAGTTTTGCAGGAGACAACCGCCCTTTACACACAGACCAATTTAATAAGATTCACGTAACCGATCGGGAATTTGGCTAGATTTCACACTACTGCTTGAGATCAGCGCCCACTTTCTGATGTCCACTGCATCGACCTGCTTATGGGTCTTTTGTTTACACCAAAATCTGTCCTGGCTCGGCCAGGAGCGGACATTCTCAGATACATGATTCTCATCCAGAGCAACTTCACGAAAACTCAAAAAGAAGCGATGGTTCCGCCACACGGCATGACTGATTATTTCAGCAGGAAAACGATGGCGTTTGGAGCTAATGGATTTGGTCTTCATACAGGCCAGTCTGCCAAATATGAATTAAGGTGACAAAACCTTATTTGCGCCAATTCCCTACACGTGAGACTCCTTAGCTGTTTCTGGTCCGCTGACTTTTCGATCCCGCTCTTCTTGAGAGACAAATCCTGAAAGTTCCCGAAAGGCAATCGATAGTACTGCCACTTCTATCGCCATCCAGACGTGCCACAACATTCCCGTGATAAGCGAATAGGCAAATGGGTACTGATTCAATCCGAAAAAGAGCCAGGCATGAAGATCATCGTAGAGGAAAGATAAAACCCACGGCACAATGCCAACTAGGATCCCAAGGCGCCACGCAACATCTTTGGATTGTTCCCAGGCCCAGTTGAGGGTTGGTCGAAAATCAACTGCGGTGGCAGGAAAGACCATGCAGAAACGTCCTAACATATAAGAGAAGGGAATCATGAATAGGGCGGAATATGGCCAGTCCACAAAACTGCTAGGGGATATCCCAAAAAGCCCTATTAGAATAAGAGCACAGAAAACTCCACACAAAAGTATGACTAAGAAGCCGGCAATAATTATAAGGAAAAAGCCGAAAAATTTGCCTTCTCGTTCTCCTAATGAAGGTGGAAAGACCTCCACGTTGGTTGTTTGGTCAAGCAAGACCAGTCGGTGGCATCGAATACAAAAAACCACATAAATAAGGGCAAGTACCCCAAGGATGAAGACGGCTAATACTCCTATTAACCCATACTCTTCCCCAACATCCTTTGGGTTTAATATCTCTGACCCAAAGTCTATGAGTCCTACCAACCCACCACACACCAATATCCATTTCCACAACGAGTGACGGTATTCCCAGGGAAAGGCAAGAGCTTCACGAATAATCGGCCAAAGATGGAGCCGGGTTCCCGAAAGTGCCGGGAGTGCTGTATTCATGGCGGGGCATCCTCCAATCTGCGTTTTGAAATGGCTTTTTTTTGGCTAGCGTCGCAATAGAAGTAACTATTCAAAATTGCCTTTTCTCTTTTCGCCTTTGGGTTGTGAGTTGCCATCCACCTTACGATGCACAGGGATCTTGAAATCTTCGAGCTGAATGGCGGGTGTCGGCCAGAAGCGGACATTGGCTTCTCGCTTAATATTCAGATACTGATCCGCTTTGGGATGAACTGGACTGTGTTGACCACGGAAGTACCGGAGGCCTTTTTCTGGTATTGTCAACTTAAGCCAAATGTGGCTGATTCTCTACCTCGGACCAGCAGCCTGAATGCTGAATAATCAATGAGCTATGAATTCGTGTATAGCCTAATTTTTGTTCAAATACACTTAACTTGATAATACCTTAAATTCCCATGTTGCTTAACGCCATCATAATGTCGTTAAGAAATTTGGTTACCGTCGGGTGGGATACCTCGAAGTGCGCCACTGAGTCCTTCACGTCATGAACCAAATTGGGATGATGATCAATATCCTCAGGACTTTTGATTTTAGTTTCAATATCCTCTACCAACTTTTCAAGTCGTATTTTAGTCTCCTGCTCACCCTCTCCCAATTTCTCAATTTCAGTACGAAGTGATTGCAATGTGTTTTTTAAGTTGTCATCCATTGATTTCACCTAACCTCATACGATTAACCGTATGATTTTAGCATAATCATTTTTCAAAAAGATCTGTGATAGTTATAGTCTCTTAATTTCCATTCCTCAATATTTTCCGAAGGTATTGTCAAGTTAACGTGCTGCAAAGAATATCGGACGTGTTCGCCGGCAACCGACATGCCTCTATTCGGCCAGGAGCGGACATCTGAGATGCCTAAAAGAGCGGAACATGTAACCCTTCCCCTAGAGATGAGTTGCATTTTTGGACATACTCAATAAGCATAGGGATTTTCTAAGATTTTGATATAGAAAGAATTTAATCACCGACCATATCCCAAGTAGCTTGGAAAATGTTATGGGATACGCAATTCCGTTACATACGGTATTCGGATACCTGGGGTAAGCTCAATACAGTAAACCATGCCTCATTTTCGACTGCCTCAATCTCGTGAATCATTATCGGGATGCCTTTTAAGCGTAAGTGCAAAAAACAACGACCTGGCTTTCGTCAGAAGAAACAATCAGCATCTCCATTGATCGATGGCATTGCCCGATTTTTTTTCTTCGTAATCAGTTTGTGGTGTATCTATGCTGGGGTCGATTTCGTAAGGCATTCTGTCGATCCTAAAGGTGATGGGATTGGATTTGTTTTTGGTATTGCAGTGATCCTTTTTTCCCTCAATTTTATGCTGTGGATTATAAGTGGGGTTCGCGGTAATCAACCAGCACCTCGATGGGGCGATGTCATTGCTCGATTTTTTGGGATCGTGTTCGGTTTGGGTTGGTTCTATGTTGGGGTTTTGGTCCTAAGGGGTTCTGTCGATCCTGAACTTGGTTCAGTTTTTTCTGTTTTTGGTATTGCAGTTATCCTTCTTTCCCTCCATTTTATGCTGGCGGTCATGGGTTGGGTTCGCGGAGGATTTTGGTGGAAATATGGTCATTATTTCTCACCTTGAACGGCCCAGATACCTCATCTGGGTATGAAAGCAAAATGTAACCGAATACGGCATAGTGTTACATGGGTCCTAAGATTTAGGGAGGGGAAATGACTTTTCATTCCAACGGTCATCATTTTTTCGTATGGCCGAGCCGTGCAGCCAACACGGGATAAAAGGTACGCATTGTTTAAGCGTAGCGAGCTTGCGCGCCGCGGAGTTGGCGAACTGCGCAGGAGACCCGAAAGGCCACGCCACAGCCAACGTGGTTTTGGCTACTTTTTCCGAAACAAAAATGGCTCGGCTGCCGGGACGAACCCCGGCAAATATCAATCAACGTAAAACATGCGAAATCACGATTTCTTGTCGAGGCTTCTACCTCCCCTCGCCCCTCCTTGCAATGCAGGGGAACGTCAGCTGTGCTCGGGAAAATCCATATTGCTCCCTGTAGCAAATGGAAATTTAAGGGTAGAGGGTGTAGAGCATTCTTGGGAACGGAATGGTTTCACGGACATGATCGAGCCCACAAATCCACGCGACCACTCGCTCAATCCCCATCCCAAACCCTGCATGCGGCACACTCCCATATCGCCGCAAATCTACATACCACTTGAAAGCCTCTTCCGAAAGATCATGCTCTTTAATTTGTTGACGAAGAATGTCCAAATCATGAATACGTTGCCCGCCACCAATGATTTCTCCATAGCCTTCGGGGGCCAACATGTCCATACACAAAGCTAAGTCAGGACGTTCCGGATCTCGGGCCATATAGAAAGCTTTGGCTGCGGCCGGATAGCGATGCACGAGAACTGGACGGTCAAACGATTTGGCTAACACAGTTTCTTGCTCACTGCCGAAGTCATCGCCAAATTGAATATCAACCCCATGTTCTTTGAGCCTGGCAATCGCCTCCTCATACGTGATTCGTGGAAACGGGGGAATCATCGCCTCCAACGCTGCCACATCCCGTTCGAGAATTTCTAACTCGGCTCGACGGTTTTTCAAGACTCGCTGAATCACTACCGACACTAACTCCTCAGCAAGTTGCATGGCATCTGACAATTCCGCAAAGGCCATTTCCGGTTCGACCATCCAAAACTCCATGAGATGCCGACGCGTTTTGGATTTTTCTGCTCGAAAGGTCGGACCAAAACAATAAATTTTCCCAAAGGCGGCGGCGGCGGCTTCTCCATACAGTTGTCCGCTTTGCGCCAGATACGCCACTTGATCAAAATATTGTGTTTGGAAGAGTGTCGTCGTGCCTTCACAAGCATTCGGTGTAAAAATCGGCGTATCAATGAGCGTAAAATCTCGTTCATCAAAAAAATTTCGACAGGTTCGAATGATTTCATGACGCACGCGTAAGATGGCATGTTGACGACTTGAACGCAGCCACAAATGCCGATGCTCCATCAAAAATCCGACCCCATGCTCTTTCGGTTGAATGGGAAAAGGTTCAGCCAGATGAACCACTTGAAAGTTCGCCACGTCCAACTCAAAGCCACCCGGCGCTCGAGCATCCTTCCTCGGTTGCCCAGTAACCATGACCGAAGACTCCTGCGTGACTTGTCCACAGAGCCCAAACTGCTCTTCACCTACGGTGGCCTTACTGACAATCGCTTGAATATCACCGGTGCCATCTCGCACCGTCAAAAAACTCAGTTTCCCACTTGAACGCCGAAGGCGAAGCCATCCTTGAATGGTGATATCCTGACCTTCATACTTCGCGATCTGCTCAATGGGCACAACACGGTGCTGGGTCATGACAGCTCTCCCTTACGTTCGGACGAAGAATAAATTGACACCCGGAAAATTCAGTGGCTATGATGATCGATCTACTTGGAGTTACTTGGAAATTGAAGGAGGCCATTCGCAAATGAGTTACACAATCACCGTGCGGGAACTGAAAACTCGGCAAGATAATGGGGACGCGATTTTTTTATTAGATGTCCGAGAACCCCATGAATATTCCCTGGCAAAAATTGAAGGATCCGTACTCATTCCCCTAGGCGAGCTGCCCAATTCGCTGGATAAATTAGATAAAAATACCGAAATCGTGGCGTATTGCCATAAAGGCATGCGAAGCGCGGATGCCGTGGGCTTCTTAGTGCAACAAGGGTTTCCCAACGTCAAAAATTTGATTGGGGGAATTGAATCCTGGTCGATTGAAATTGATAATGCTGTTCCGCGCTACTAGACGATTCTTGAAGACAACGCGCGGTTCACACGACCACAGTTTTCACTTGTATTGTGTTTGAAAAAAATCCACGGTCATCTTGAGTCCCTCTGGCAATGAGACTTGAGGATCCCAGCCAAATTGCTCCTTCAACCTGGCCACGTCCAGCACACTTCGAAGTTGCTCACCCTTTTTGGCAGCACCAAATAAATCTTTGCATGAGCTCCCAGTCAGGGTTTTGATAATCCCATAACATTCATTCACCGTTGATTCCTGGCCTGTCCCCACATTGAAAGTCCCCTGAATATCTTCCCCTATCGTCGCCATAATAGATTCCACCACATCATCGACATACACAAAATCCCGCGTCTGCTTCCCTGTTCCATTTATAATCGGTTGTCCACCTTCCAACATCAGTTTTGCAAAAATCGCGATAACGCCAGCCTCTCCCTCTGGCTCTTGTCTTGGACCATAGACATTGCCAAATCGTAGGACCACGTGCCGAAGACCCGCAGTATTTGTGTAATAGGCTAAATATTTTTCTCCTGCCAATTTACTGATACCATAAGGAGACATGGGATCGGTGCGATGAGATTCCGCCGAGGGGTACACCTCCTGTTCTCCATAGACGGCTCCTCCTGAAGAGGCAAAGGTAACTTTTCGTACTCCCTGTTGCACCGCATGCTCTAATAGATTGAGTGTGCCTAAAATATTCACGTCAGCATCGAATCCAGGATCTGCCGTTGAGAGTCGAACATTCATTTGGGCCGCTAAATGAACCATGATTAACGGACGTTCTTTTCGAAAGATTCGTTCTATGCGCTTGTTCCGGATGTCCATTTTATACAACACCGCTTTTTTGTTGACTTGTTTGCGCTTCCCGGTGGAGAGATTATCAATCACCACGACCTGATTGCCTTCTTGCACTAACCGATCGACAAGATGCGACCCAATAAATCCTGCCCCTCCTGTGACCAATACCTTCATTCCCATAGTGCTTTATTCCCTTTCAAGACAAGACAACCCCTAATATTTTTCATACCTTCGGTTTAGACTCCAGAGCTCTGCCGTTTATGGCTTTTGGACACCCATGACGATTTCCTTATTCCCCTTTTTCCCCAATACCGGTGAATCCATGAGGCCTATGGGATCTAAGGACAATGAATTGGCATACTCCACAAACTGATCTTTGACCGCTTGGCGCAATTTCTCATCTCGAACAATGCCACCTCGTCCAACTTGTCCCTTTCCTACTTCAAATTGAGGCTTAATCAATGAGACAAGATAGCCCTGAGGCTTTAACATGGGGAGAATCACTGGCCAAACCATCTTCAGAGAAATGAACGACACATCAATGACGATTAAATCTACCAGTTCTGGAATATCTTCCTGACGCAAATATCGCACATTTAATCGATCCATCACAATCACTCGGGAATTTGATCGCAGACGCCAATCCAGCTGTCCATAGCCTACGTCAATGGCATACACCCGCTCAGCACCTCGCTGCAACACACAATCGGTAAAGCCTCCGGTAGAGGCTCCCACATCCATCACAACCAACCCAGAACATGACAGACCAAAGGCATCTAAAGCCGGAGCCAGTTTTTCTCCACCCCGGCTGGCATATTGACACTCGGGTTGAATAATTTCGATCTCGGCATCTGGAAGCATCAACTTCCCAGGTTTATCGCTGACTCGCCCATCAACGTGGACACGACCAGCCAGTATTAGCCGAGTCGCCTGTTCTCGACTTAAGCCCAGCTCTCGAGAAACCAAAAGGGAATCCAATCGCTGCTTTAATATTTTTTTTTGAGGAAGAGAAGGTTCCCGTGATGGCATTGCAAAGAAAGCGAGTCCACTCTTCTGCATGAAAAAAGAAGAGAAGTGAGAGGGTGAGCTAGGACTCAGTTGAATGGGGTTCTTCAAGTGAAAAGGCTTGAATACGTTTGCGTCCATCCTTATCTTGCACAAGAATTTCCACTTTTCGTTCAGCATCATCCAACATTTTCAAACAGGTCTTGGACAGCTTGACGCCTTCTTCAAATATCCGCAATGATTCGTCAAGGGAAAGCTCGCCCGCTTCCAACTCAGTTACGATCGTTTCCAATCGTGACAAGGCCTTTTCAAATTTTATCGCTGCCATGTTTTTCCTCGTACTCGTATCAACTATTCTGGGATATTATAGCCTTCACACACCAGAAATCGAAAGCTTCGCTTCATTTCTGTTGGCGAATGTCCTCCACCCGGCACAATAATTCCCCTTCCGCCAGAGTCGCCTGAATTTCCGCTCCAACCATTGTCTCTGTTGATTTTTTGAGAACTTTTCCAGTTCGAAGGTCCTTCACAATACCATATCCCCTCGCCAAAACTCCCAAGGGACTCAATTGATGCAATTGATAGATCGACAATTTGGCTTGATGACGCCGGAGAAGAGCTGAGTCTTGCATCTCTTGGATCAAATGCCTATCAAGCTCAGCCAGCCTGCCTTGTTCTCGACGGATCGTCACCAAAGGATTTGCCTCCCAAATCGCCGATTGGTGTTGCACCAATAGAAGTTGGATATTACGACACCACTGCTTCACCTTTTGATAGAGCTGCCTCTCCAAATCATCCACCCGTTGAACAAAGTGCCCAATAATAAGACGAGGTTCAGGCAATCGTTGATGACTCTTCTGCACCCTGACTGTCAACGCACTCACAAGACTTTTCAACGAACGTTCCAATTGTATGCGATGATGGCGCACCTGCTCTTTCACCATCGCACCATCTGGAACAACTAATTCAGCGGCGGCGGAGGGAGTCGGAGCTCGACAATCAGCGACCAAATCGGCTAGCGTCACATCCGTTTCATGGCCCACGGCAGACACTATAGGAATCTGAGAAGCTGCAATGGCTCGGACGACCCGCTCCTCATTGAATGACCATAAATCTTCCAATGACCCTCCTCCCCGTCCGACGATCAACACATCGACTTGCCCTAACCCTGGACCTAGGTGATTGAACATCTGGATAGCTGCGGCAATTTGCCCTGCAGCAGCTTCACCTTGGACCGCCACTGGAGCCAGAAGAATATGTGCAATTGGCCATCGTCGCTGCACAATCGTGAGCACGTCATGAAGCGCGGCACCAACGGATGACGTCACCACTCCAATACGTCCGGGGAAAACCGGCAATCGTTGCTTGCGAGATTCTTTGAATAAGCCTTCGGCTTCCAATTTCTCTTTGAGTTGCCTAAAGGCCAATTGCAACTCGCCAATCCCTTTCGGTTCCACCGTCTCCAAGAGTAACTGGTAATCGCCACGAGGGTCATAGACCGTCAGACGCGCTAAGACCAACACCTCTAACCCATCTTGGAGGGCAAACTTCAACCGTTGACCTTGGCTCCGAAACAACACAGCCCGAATTTGGCTACCCTGATCTTTTAACGTAAGGTATTGATGTCCGGAAGATGGGCAACGGAGATTAGAGATTTCTCCTTCCACCCACACTGAGGGGAACTGCTGCTCTAAATTCGACCGAATATGCCTTGTGAGCTCGGAGACAGTCAGCAAAGGCGGGAAAAGTTCGGGCACGGGAATTCGCTATTCATAGAGCCGAAGGCGAGAAATTTTGTTGGTTTTTTTTGTGCTGGGATCGAATTCCACCACGGCGGCACACAACACCGACGGCCCGGGGGCAACTTCAAACCTTCGAGGCAGTTGTGTGAGAAATTTCTGAATCACCAAATTGGCTTTCATGCCAATCACGGACTGCACAGGCCCCGTCATGCCCACATCTGTCATGTATCCCGTTCCCTGAGGTAAAATTTGTTCATCCGCGGTTTGCACATGCGTATGAGTCCCCAGCACGGCCGAAACTTTGCCATCTAAAAAATAGCCCATCGCCATTTTTTCTGATGTGGTTTCGGCATGCATATCGACCAGAATATAGTCAGTCTGGTTATCCAATAAAGCCAATTCCCGTTCAGCCACACGAAAAGGACAATCCACCATGGGCATAAAGACTCGCCCCATCAATTGCACAATTCCTAAGCGTTCACCATGGACGGTTTCAATTACACATGTTCCTTTCCCAGGCACACCATCAGGATAATTTGCCGGACGAATCACACGGGATTCTTTTTGCAAGTACTCCAAGGCTTCCCGCTTATCCCACGCATGGTTCCCCAATGTAATGGCGGAAAGACCCAGGTCAAAGAGTTCTTCGGCAATGTCTGGTGTGATTCCAAATCCCCCTGCAGCGTTTTCTCCATTTCCCACGACCAAATCAATATGATGATCTTCAATAGCCGTTGCAAGATGCTTCAACAACACTCGACGACCAGGCTCGCCCATAATATCTCCGATAAACAACACATTCATATGTCGTGGATATCAGCTCCTCACAGGCTACTTGGCAAATTCGATAAAACGATTTTCACGAATAACGGTAATTTTTATTTGGCCGGGATAGGTGAGCTCTTGTTCAATTTTTTTGGCTAAATCCCGGGAAAGCGCAAAACTTTCAGTTTCGCTCAATTCCCCCTGCCTGATAATAACGCGCACTTCCCTCCCTGCCTGAATCGCATAGGCCTTATCGACACCGGAGTACCCCGTGGCCAATGCCTCCAACTTTTCTAATCGCTTCACATAGGCTTCTAATGTCTCACGTCTTGCACCGGGACGCGCAGCTGAGAGCGCTTCGGCTGCGGCTACTAAAACTGATTCTGGACATAGCGGCTCGACTTGTTCATGATGGGCCGCAATCGCATTCACGATAAGTTCAGACTCACCCCATTTTTTTGCCATTTCAGCTCCAAGCATCGCATGCGTGCCTTCCTCTTCATGACTGACAACTTTTCCAATATCATGAAGCAAGGCGCCCCGCTTTGCGAGCTTCACATCCAAGCCCAACTCAGAAGCCATAATTCCACAAATATAAGACGCTTCACGAGCATGGTATAAGTTATTTTGGCCATAGCTGGTGCGATATTTCAGCCGTCCTAACAATTTGACGATCTCAGGATGAAAATCTGAAAGCCCAACTTCGAAAATGACTTTCTCGGCTTCATCTCGCATCAATTTGTCTATATCCCCTTTGACCTTCTCAACGACCTCTTCAATTCTCGTCGGATGAATACGCCCATCCTGCATCAACCGTTCTAAGGCAATTTTCGCCACTTCCCGACGCAAAGGATCAAACCCAGAGATAATAACCGCCTCAGGCGTTTCATCGATTATGAGATCAACACCCGTCGCGGCCTCTAACGCCCTGATATTCCGCCCTTCTCGACCAATAATTCGCCCCTTCATACCATCATTGGCTAGGGGAACCACTGATATGGTGGCTTCATTCACATAGTCTCGCGTAATTCGTTGAATCGAACGGGTCACAATTTCACGGGCATCGCGATCCGCGGCTTCTTTTGTTTCATCTAAAATCCGTTTTGTGAGAAGAGCTGCATCTAACCTAGCCTCCGTCTCAATTTCACTCAATAATTGCCGCTTGGCTTCATCGGTTGTAATTCCAGCCACCTGCTCTAATGCCACCCGATGTTCCTTAATCGCCTGTTCACAAGCCATGGTCTGCTTGGTTAAGGTCTCTTCCTGCTTCTTGAGAGCCTGTTCCTTGCGTCGCAACTCATCATCACGTTTATCAAACTGACTCACCTTGCGCTCAAAGGCTTCCTCACGCTGAACCAACTTGCGATCTGCCGCTTGAATTTCATTACGTTTTTCTTTTTCTTTAGCTTGAAGCTCAGATTTCGCCTGAAATAACAAATCCTTGGATTCGATTTTGGCTTCTTTGATCAGATTCTCCGCTTCCCGTTGCGCATTCTGGGTAAGCTGCTGAACTTGATCTTCGGCTTCCGAACGTCGCTTGGCATCCATATGTTGTTGATACATTTTGGACGCGACAAACCCGATGACTAGCCCAACCACAACTGCCAGTATAGGAATGACCATTTCCATCGTTTGACTCCTATTTGTTTCCTTTTGCACTCATGAAGAGAAAAGGCCTACCCCTTTACCCCATCAGTCGGCAAAATTGCTATATAGAAACTAGGAAAACCCTTTAAGGGAAAAGAAAAAAGGAGGGACAAAAAACCCAGCCGGCCTCTCTCATTAACCAGGAAGAATCCGGCGAGAGGCAACTGGAAGATACGGTGAACGAATGGAAGAATGTTTCAGAACCATTTTTCGCCATAAAACAGGTTCTGGCAGCAACTCTACAGGCTGCGGTTCAAAGACGAGAGAAGGCCTCAGATCTATGCAAAGCACTGAAACTATGACTTGTAGATCGAAGGACCAGTTATTCGTCTTGAATAGGGTCTCAAAGAGCTTTTCAAGATTCGATTTCCAAGAATACCATTGACCCATAAATAGTCGCTTCCAATATCGTTCAATTCCAATTCCCCAATAACCCACTATGATCAAGAATTCTTTTGTCATCGCGGGTTCCCACTTCTTTCCCTAAACAAAGGGAATATTCCTTTCTTTCTTTGAAATTCAATAACTTAGGAACACTAAACTATCAGAATTTCCCCTCGTATTTCAATAATACGAAGGGTAGTCTACCTCACATATTACCACAGAAGCACCTCCAGCAAGCACCCCTTGAGCGCAACCATATGTTTTGAAAGGAGATATCCTGCTAATACAAGAGTGGTGGGTAAAAATACGGAAGGTTTAGGTCGATGGGGACTATAAATGTTCGTCGATAGTTTCCACTAAGAGTTGCACTCGACGCTCCATCTCACTTTCGCCAGAATCTTTATGACGCTGTTGACGGAAGAGTTGATCCGTTACATTGATGGCCGCCAAAAGAGCAAGTTTCGTGGGGGTGCTCGTTCGAGTTTGTTTGGCAAGGGTGCGCATCTGCGCGTCGACATATTCGGCTAACTCATGGAAATAGGCCTCATCTCCCTCGCCTTGCAGGGAGAATCGATGACCAAAGACTTCAATTTCAATGGTCTTCGTCATGACTCCGTTCCGTTATTACTCGTTCGAACGGTCTAGAAACTCAAGTTCGTCGAGCACTTTTTCGATTTTTGAGCGAATCATAGTCCGCTCGTCTTCCCAACCCTCAGACATATCCTCCTGCTTTGCCAATCGCTCTCGCGTGGAATCAAGTTCTTGTTCAAGATGGGTTTTATCTTGCCGTAATTCTACAACGAGATCGAGTAATTTTCGGACTCGAACTTCTAACTTTTCCATTTTTTCTACGCTCACGGATTCCTCCTTCCTCATTACCTCAAACGAGCCGGACTATAGTGCGTTCAACAAAACCTGTCAAGAGAAATTGGAGGACAGGTTTTGCCAAATAATGTCCGGTAAATTCGGTAACTTCCTATTACACGTTTAACATATCCACGCGTCTCTCGGTAGCCAATTAACTCCACAAATTCATCTGCCGGTCGGTGCCCATTTTTTGCCATCCACCGTTGGACAGCCTGAGGGCCGGCATTATAGGCGGCTACGGAATAAATAATATTGTTCTGAAATTCATCCAACAATTGCCCTAAATAATGTGTCCCTAATTGAATATTAATATGGGGTTGATAGAGCCGATCAGATTGATACTCGGAATCCGACAGTTTCAAATGATTGGCCACATGTTTGGCGGTAGCCGGCATGAGTTGCATAAGTCCAATAGCACCAACCGGAGAGACAACTCGAGCACTATACAGACTTTCTTCGCGAATCAGTCCTGCAACTAAATAGGGATCCACATGTTGGGGAACAAATAATTGAATAATATTTTGGTAGCCCAGGGGAAATGCTCCGGACCAAGCTGGAGAGGTCGGAGCCAAAGTCCCTGTTCTTAAAGTCTGCCCGAAATGGCGAATGGCCAAACGGATCCCAATATCATAGGCCTCCATCTGTCCAGCCAAGGAAACAAGCTTCGGGAAGACCTCAGCATCTGAACCGTGACGGGAATACACAATCTCAAGCTCCTTAACGGCCTCCTTGGGTAAATGAACTTCTCGTAGGGCTTGGAGTTTTTGGAAATGAATATCTTGTTGAAATTTTTCAGGAATCCCCTTTCCCGGAAAATCGGGTTTTTTCAACACTGTCCATGATGGGATCTCTCTTCCTGTCGAAATCAGTTTCGTTTGGGCTAATTGACCATAGTAGGTTAGAGGATACGCCTGGGTTAACTGTCCGAATTGCTGGTTCGCTAGTACCCTCTGCCCTAGATGCTCTTCGGAACGAGCCAGCCAATACCGGGCTCGGGACAGCGCATGCACGAAGGAAATCGAACGGGAATTTTTCGTTTTTTTGATAATTTCTTGAAAAATGTCTTTGGCTTCGGCAAACCGTTCATGTTGATACTGAATCCACCCGACTTGCCACAAGGCTTCGACTGCCTTTGACGGTGTTGTGGAGACACGAACAGCCTTCCGATAGGCTAGCACCGCCTCAGACCAATGATCATGATCATTCAACCAAATCCCACGGAAAGTATACATCTTGGCTTGTTGATTTCCAGTGAGTTTATCGGTAGGCAGAGTCTTCACCAGATTCGTTAGGGCTTCACCCTTCCCGTGTCGCAAGTAACTCCGCCCTAACCAAATCCAGACATCACCATCTTGCCCGGAAAAAGATTGGATGAGTTTCTGTAACACCTTTTCCGCCTGATCGTATTGCTTCAATCGAACCAAGGACTTGGCCAGCGTAAATTGAGATTGGAAATAGAAAGGAGTGGCCTTGGATACGGCAACCACTTTTTGAAATTCCTTGACGGCCCTGCGCCATGCTCCTCCCTCATAGAAGGACATGGCCCTCTGGTACCGCTCTTCAATCGTCGGTAGGAACACCCCCGCATTTTCCTGCATTAACCATTGTTTAGCCTGCTGACTTTCTGGAGCCAATGGAAATTTCCACCACAATTTCCTAAAAACCTCAACCATTTTTTCTTCTTGCCCAAGCTGCCGCGCGCAGCGTCCGATCTGAAAGAACGCATTGGCTGCCTTGGAATGCTGTGGATTCACCGCCAAGGCTTGAGACAGCACTAATCGAACGGTGTGACAATCCTCAGTTTCTGAAAAAACAGCCCCACCTGCATACAGCACTTCAGCTCGAACACGGGACTCGTGATGACCATCTGTAAATTCCAGAACAAGCTTAGCTGCTTCTTGCCACAAACCGCCGCTCATATACGCTTGAAGTAACCAAAAATGAAGATAATCATCCAAAACAGGAAAATCCGTGAAAGCTGACTGCAATAAAGGGATAGCTCTCTTTGGATTCGCAATCCGAAGGGCATACCCATAGCGAAGTCCTGCCCGCTTCACCCAGGGCGTTTGACCATATACTGTGGCCAATTGCTGAAACAATTCCTCCGCTTTGATGGAATGGGGAGAACCAGAATCAAGCTGATCGAGCTCGACCAGCAATTCAGAAAAACACCCTTCTGAGTTATGGCAGGGAGCCGGCGGGGGATCAAACGAAACCACCGAGCACGGAAGGACCAGAATACATCCGGCAAAGAACAGGGCACTACCCCATAGATGCAATCGAATCTTCACTATCGCCCTATGGTAACAGAATGAGTCGAAGGCATTTCGGTGACACCTACAGTATTCTGCCAGGGAATACCGCCTGAGAAACCCTCTATATTATCCATCCACAGACAAATCCAAAATGCATCATTTCAATTCAAACTGAGGATGAGAGAACCCGGACAGAGGGAAATATATGAATGATCTTAGGAGAGAGGCCAATTTAAACGGAGAGTAAAGACCAGGGAACAACAGACATCTTTCGCAAGAACAAGCCAACCTAATTATGCCATGATACTGAGAGAAGAGGAAGCTCTCGCATCCATCCTTGCCATCGGGGTAAGTCATCCCACAAACCCAATTCCATTAAATAAACCTCGCCCTCCCACTCAACCACTCCATCACCATCTTGTGCGATCCCCCCCCCTTCCAACACATTAGCAATATAGACAGCCGTTAAAGGACAAAAACCAGAATGAGGAGCCAGAAATGGTTGCTCATGAAATGTCACAATGTCCAACAATTCCTGTGAGACACCCCAGCGTGCCAACAGCTTTGAACCACTTTCAGCATGCGTGGTTCCCAAAATATTTTTCTCTAAGATCCTCAGCTCTTGTCCTCGACATTGTGCGAGATCTACGACGGCCATAAACACCTGTGGATGCTGTGTGAGAAAAAGCAACATCCCGATATCATGCAATAGCCCACCCACAAATGCTTGCCACGCCAAACATCGATCAACCTGCTGGTAAATGGCAATTAACGCGGCGAGATATCCCGTACGGACACTATGTCTCCAGAGAGTTCGCAGGGAAGATGTCGAAATCCCAAACCCTTCAGATAGCGTGAACACCTCCACTGCAATACACAACCCACTTTCGAGATGAGAGGGGATAGGACCTATTTGTGAGGTTAACACATGGAAATATTGTTCCAATTCTTCAGTGCCAATGATTGAAAGTTCCGTCGCCATAGGATCACTGGTCATCTTTTTTCCCCTCTTCTCGTCTCGATACGAAATAAGCCTATCATCGTCACATTTTGAATTTCGGAAATGCGAATAACACGATATCCTCAAATTGTCCCCTAGCAGGGAGTATCACGTTCTCCTCGGTTACCCGAAAAGGTCTCTTAAGATTCCGCCAGAAACTAAGTCATGAACACAGGGAAACGACGTAGAATTGAGAAGAGAAACACACAACGATCAAAAGAGAACAACCCAGGAGGAAAGGCTGGAAGTGCGATTTAAAGACTCACAGATCAGGAAAATGAAAGTTGCCTGGCAATTCCAAAGAAAAGGTCGCCCCATGCCCAATACCCTCGCTGTGAGCTCGCAATGCGCCACCAAGGTTTTTGGCCATGAGTGCTCCACTATGTAAACTCATTCCACGTGTACCTTCTTTGGTCGTATTTCCTTGCCCGAAAATTTTAATGAGATCCCCCGAAGCAATGCCGATACCAGTATCTTGAACTTCTAGGCAGACAGAATCAGGCGGACCAGGAATAAGTTTGCCCCGTACAACAAGTTGTTTAGTTGGAACAGAGACCATGGCCTGACAGGCATTCCGAATCACGGCCACCATCACGTCAAGAACTTGACGCTTATCCACGATGAGCAAGGGAACTTCCTGGAACTCTTGGACAATACTAATCTGCGATATCTCCACAAGCTCCTGATTCGCCGTTACGGCTTCTTTCATCAATTCCACGACAGAAATAGGTTCGGTTATGCTGGTGACTTTCGCAAGATCCTGTTGAGACGCTACACATTGTTGAGCATGATGCGCATTTTCCCGTAAACGGTCTAATTCCGCTATCCCCGCTTGTTGTTCCTGCACTAATTGGCTTGCTAATTTTTCTAAATAGGCAGGGATTTGTTTGCCCTTGGGGTTCGTGGAGAAGTAGCTATCGAGATCCTCGCGATGCTTGTGAAAGAGTTGTGAAATCCGTCCCACATCTCCTACCATCGAATTCTTGAGTAGATCGGCGACTACTTCGATCGACACATTGATACTGTTCAACACATTCCCAACATTATGCAGCACATCTGAAGCGACTTCAGCCATACCTAGCTGCCGAGAGGTATCCAGTAATTTCTCATGCAACTGCAACTGTTCTTCTTCCATACGCTTACGTTCAGTAATGTCTTGCGCCACACAGACTAATCCCTGAAATTGCCCCTGCTCATCCTGCATCATGGAACCAGAAACTGATATCGGAACCAATCGGCCCGCACTCGTGAGGAAACTGGACTCAATACCACTGACTGACCCTTGAAGAAGTAAATTCTCAATGATGGAGCCTTGGGCAAACTCTTCTCCAAAAATCAGTCCTGGTGATTGCCCGATTAATGCATCTTCTTCGTACTCTAAGAGCTCCAGCAATGACGGATTCACGGAGCCAATCGTTAAATTGGCATCAATCACTAATAGCGAATCCGCCATGGAACGCAAAACATTGTTCACATAGACTTTTGAGGTGGCCAATTCATCTCTCGCCAACGCTAATTCAGCCTGTTGTTCAGCGATAGTTGGAGTCCCCAAAACCTCTGAGGCACTCTTCATACAACTGTTCCGATCGGCAGTTGTTGTTTCATCTGACACCCATGGAACCAATGAAGCCGAAGAGGCGCTCAGATACGAAGCCAATTGAAAGACTTCCTCTGGTATGCCGGGCATTCGAAATACAACCCATTGCTGAGGCCGACTCAGCGACAAACCCATAGGCCATGACCCTGCAACACTTGGCAAACACAGAATGCACCGTATGGCCTCATCTAGTTTCCAAATTTTTTCAATTCTCTCCCTCACAATATCCCAAGGATCCATTTGGACCGATATACATATCAGACAAAAGGGCAAACCTCTCTTTTTGGCTTCCATCATTTCCTGATAAGCAACTTCCCAATCGTTTACACTCACGAGTCCAAAGGACCAGGTATTTGAATTGACGGGCTCACCATTCACTAATTCCGTCATTTCATCTTTAGGAAATGTTGCAGAAGGATTGGATGCATCCAGGGCGTGCTTCAGAAAATCGTGGGCCTTGGTGTCATCACAAATGGACAACACTCGCCGAATAGAAGAGTGAGTTGAATTTGCCATCATACTCAATTTCTAATATCCGCCTTTTGGGAAACACGATGAAAACTCCGCAATGGTTTTTCTATTTTCCATTTCATGCACAACAAATTCTCCTTAGAATGAACCGTACGAGAAAATCCATCCTCCGTGGACCAGATTGAAAAAGTTCGGACGTATAAATTCGCCTAAGCGGGCAATGTCACCGTAAATGTTGAGCCCTCTCCTATTGTTGATCGAACCGATATCGCACCGCCACATTTCTCCGCGATGCGCAGGCAAACCGCAAGCCCAATGCCCGTCCCATCATACTCATCTTTTCGATGCAAACGCGTGAACATACCAAAGATTTTATCCAAGTATTCCGTTGGAATTCCGAGTCCCTGATCCTGAATTTCGATCTGGCAAAGGTTTCCAGACTTTCCTGATCCTGTCTGTCGTCGCTCCTGAATCATCATGCCCGTAATACAAAGAATAGGAGCAACTCCTGGCTTATGAAATTTCAAGGCATTCCCAATGAGATTCTGGAGCAACTGTCGAATATGCAAGAGATCACCGTGAATCATAGGGAGACTTCCAACATGAATCTCCGCCTGCTTCTCATCAATTATCGCTCCTAAATCAGAAAGAATGTCCTGGACAATTTGCTCCAAAGAAAGAGCCGCACCCTTCGAACGAGGAGCATCGATTCGTGAATAGAGCAACAAGCCTTCAATTAATTGTTGCAGCCGACTGGCAGCTCTGGTTACACGATCGAGATACCCGTGCCCTTGTTCATTCAGTGACGATCCATGCTTGATTCGTAATAAGTCTAAAAACACTTGAATAGAATGAAGCGGTTCCTGCAAATCATGAGCTGCCAGAGAGGCAAATTGTTCTAAATCCTTATTGGATCGTGCTAGTGCTTCTGTCTTCTGACGTAGAACCGACTCAACCTGGCCCCACTCTTGTGATTCAACCAACGCTCGATCCCGACTAGCAGCGATTTCTAAATTACGAATTTCTAATTCGCGAATCGAATGAGCATATTGACTGATGGTTTCCTGCTGCCGAATCAGATCATATTTCAACCGACGATTGGTTTCTTCCAGCTCCGCAAGTTGAATCGTGATGGCATTATCAGATTCCTCGACAGATCCCCTGGGCTTTTGTTCCCAATGATGGTTCATGATTTAACAAGGAAAATGTCGAAATGTTATTGGCGATTACAATGAATATTTCACTGATTAGCCATCCAAAAAATCTGCTGACGTCTTCGCGATGTAACGATCATGACACCACAGCTACCTGTTGAACAGGGAAGATTAGCGTAAACATGGCTCCCCTACCTACGCCATCACTATGAACATGCATCGACCCACCTATTTTCTGAATAGCGATGATTGAACTGTGCAGCCCAATCCCGTTGCCGTCTTTTTTCGTAGTAAACCCTCGGGTAAACATTTTCGAGAGATGTTCAGGAGCAATACCAATCCCACTATCTTGAATGGTCATGACCACGGAGGTCTTATCATGGCCATGATAATTCACGCTTAGCCGTAACTCCTGGCCAACCAAGGGTTGTTGTCGCATGGCCTGCTTCGCATTTCGGAGAATATTCACCAGAATCTGAAGCAATTGGTGTTGGTCTACCAAAACGGTCGGCACCTCATGAAAATCGCGATGAATGGTCATCCCCTCCGCATCTCCAGGCTGAAAACTCAATCCCATGGCATGAGACAACACATCGACTAAGGCAACCTGCTCAGCCATTCCGACAGACTTGGCCATGGTTTGATGAGACGCGATAATTTGTTTCATGTGACGGATATTCCGTACCAACCCCTTCATTTCATTCAAGACCTCCTGTTGCTCCTTGAGCAGATGCACCCCTAGTTTTTCAAGAGACGGGGGAATACGCTTACCCTTAGGATCTTGCGTCAGATATGTGCCTAAATCCTCATGATGAGTATTGATCAATTCGGCCATTCGATTCACAAGAGTCACTGAGGATTGTTCAACAACCGACTCAACCACATTTGCCGCCACCGTCACACTGGTCAGGACATTGCCCACATTGTGCAAGACCGTTGAGGCGACATCAGCCATTTCAATTTTATATGCCGCTTCACTTAACTGCCCCTGAATTCGCTCGTGCTCAACAAGAAATTGCTTTCGCTCCTGCGCATGATGTAACACCCACTTTAAGACGATCGGGACCATCGTCTCATCCACGCGATATCCAATGGCATCCTCGGTAATCATACCCCGCACATTTTCATTTGCAGAAACGTTCATGATCCCAAGGATTACCGCCTTCTTTCCCTCCTGCACCATCTGACCGACCTGTCCCCACGCTGTTTGATCTTTTCGACAATCAATGACCATCACATCATACTGATCACCTAAGGCACCCTGCACAGGAACGCTCTGGATGGTCGTGGCCCATTCAATTAACGGTGTGGACTCTAGAGAGGCGAATACAGAACGGTACGACGGAGAAACCTCCGGCTCATGAAAGGCCACCATTAGAACATGAAGCGGCCACCTATCGGGAGGAGACTGACAAGCAGGAGACAACATAAGGAATCATTGATCTGTGACATATAACAAGAGAACCCAGCAATTTGAATGGTACCTAGGATGAAATGAGAAAAAGATTCTCTTCATCCTCTATGCCCTCACACTGTCACATACATGAGGTATAGCATGGAAATGGCCCGGTTTTTAAAAGATACACGACTTAGTTCGCTTTGACGGTTTCTTCTGCCCGTTCTTCAGCCCATTTCGCCAATAGATCCAGCTGGGATTTGGCCTGCCGTGTCTCAGCCCATCGTTTGGTCAACGAATTTGCCATCTGCCAGACTTCAATGTTATCAAAGGGTTTTCGAAGAATGAGCAATTGATCATTCTTATTCAAACGTTGGATCACATCCTCCCAGGCATGATCAGAAAAGGCGGTGCAGATCACAACCTGTAAATCTGGATCTTCCTGCCACAAATGTTCAATGGTCTCTACACCGTCCCAACCGGGTGGCATACGCATATCTACAAAAGCCACCGCATAGGGTCGTTCAGCCTTCATGGCCTCCTGAACCATGCGATATCCCATTTGTCCTTGATCAGCACATTCCACTTCGAACTTTTCGACAACCTTTTGTTCTTCCACATCATCAAACAACTCGGCGCGAACTTCCTGTAGCAATGAGGTATCCATGGACCGTTCCAAAATTTTTCGGAAATCATCGTGAATCGCCACATTATCATCAATAACTAAGATTCTTCGGTTCCCTTGTTCCATGTCCATTAACGTAATTCCTCCATGTGAATAACTGGTAAATCAAGTGTAAATATGGCTCCCTGATTTGGACCATCACTCCAAACCCGCA
>JAJDBR010000007.1 GCA_029261275.1 Nitrospirales bacterium | reverse complement strand
GATTGTGATTCGACCGCATCCCTCAGAAAGTAAAGAAGCCTGGATTGAAGCGACAGCAGACTGCTCCAATGTCCAAGTGGTTTTTGAAGGCAATATTGTACCGTGGCTCCTTGCCGCTCAAGTCGTGATACATAATAGCTGTACAACAGGCCTTGAAAGTTATCTCCTTGGGACGCCTGTCATTGCGTACCGTCCTCTGACTTCAGATCGATTCGACCGAGCACTTCCTAATAGTCTCAGTCAACAGGCCTTTACCCTTGAGGAACTGCAAACGCTCGTCGGCGTGTCGGTGAAGGGAGACTATCAACCTACTCCAAGTATTTCAGAAACACAGAAAACCCTCATCGAACAATATATCGCCTTTTTAGAAGGACCTTTTGCGTCAGAAAAGATCGTTGAAGTTCTTGAACAGTTTGACAATGACCTCAATGGCCAACCCGCAACAACGACTTCAGCCTATCTCTCTGGAAAGACAGAGGCCGTATGGCGTCGAATCAAACGGCAATACAATGCTTCATTCCATATGGGCAACAGCAACCGACAAGAACGCCATCAATACCTTCGACATATTTTTCCAGATATCGAATTGACAGATGTCGAGAGTCGAATAGACAATTTCCGAATCATCCTCAACCGCTTCCAGGGCCTTCAAACTCGTCGCATCACCAAAGGAATTTTTGAAGTAACCAGCGGAAGGTGAACCGCTCACCATCATCATGGGAGTCAGACTCGAATTAATAGATTCGAATCTATGCCTTCCCCTATGACAAGCACGTTATAACAGGCAGCTAAAAAGAGAGCGCCATTAATAGGGGCACAAATTTTAGCCTTTGTTTCTGTTCGGCCAAATGACCAAATCGGACTAAAAGATTGGCGCGAATTCTAGAAAAGTATTGTTTTGCGAACAGTTGCGTCGTCACCAGGCAGTCCAGCCACCATCAACAACCAATGTACTACCGGTCATATAACTGGATGCATCAGAAGCTAAGAAAATGAAGGGCCCACGGATTTCCTTCAAGTCACACATACGTCCCAGGGGAGACAGTTTGGCGAAATTCTCTTGAAATGCCTTTGAGTGCTGATTGAATACACCATGTGGCACGACCGTATTGCAACGAATGCCCTCACGGGCATAAAAGGTTGCAACATATCGAGAAAAATTTGGCACCATTGATTTGGTCCCCACATAATCAATGGGTTTAAAGACGGGAGGGGTTGTAGAATCAGTTTTATACAAAGATTGATTGGGAGCCACCAACGAATAGGTCGAGGCGACATTAATAATATTGCCTGAACGTGAGGGAAGCATTAATCGTAATGCATGCTGAGTGACACGAATTAATCCCGTGGCGTTCACCGCCACGGAGCGCTCCCAAAGCTCAAGAGGATAATGCTCAAATCGAGAGAGGTTAATGTCCTTCTGTCCCTCATCAAACTTCGCATCAATGGCAGCCAGATTGACCAAGACATCAAGCTTTTGATGTTGTTCTTGAATACCTTGAAATAGTGTAGTAAGCGACTCCTCAGAAGTCACATCCGCTACCATGGCACAGAGATCTTGACCGGGATACCGTGTTTTCAAGGTTTCCATTAGATCATCTAAAGCGTCTGCTTGGTTGTCCATGGCAATCACGTTAGCACCATACGCCGCATAGGCATCACACACTTCTTGCCCAATTAAACCTACCGCTCCGGTGACCAGAATCACCTTTCCCTTCAGCGAAAATTCAGGTTCGTTCATGACACCCCTTTCGATAAGGCCTGTTGGGCAATCCGAACACTTTCTGCTCCTGTCGCAATATCTGGCATCGGTTGCTCTCCGATTTCCAGACACGAGAAAAAATACCGTAATTCATCGAGAAATAGATCGTTTCGATCAAACGTCTCAGGTAAGATTTTCACCTCTGCTGGGCTAAGTATGCCAGATGGCGAAGCATGAATCTCGCCCATGGTCGATTCCCACCGTGTCAGCGTTCCCGCAAGAATATCGATGTGAACCTTTCCATGGCTACAAACTAATTCCCACAATCGGCTCGGTGGACGCTGACAAAAATCAAGATGAACATTCGCCGTCACTCCTTGCGTAAAGCCTAGAAGAATATCAATACCCTGTTCCACATCGAGGTCTAAAGGAGAAGTTGTATTGGGCAATCCCACAATTTTTTCTGGAGCCCCAAACCACCAGACTAACGTATCCAGATCATGACTGAGGGTGAGGGCCGGTCCACCACCCATCGCTGATTGAGCAGCATAACTCTCGCGATAATCTTCCCACGGATGCCAGTCGGGAAGATGCTCACCCCACGTCGTCCGAAGAAAAAGAGGGCGTCCCAACACTCCATTAAGACCTTCATCCAACCATGCTTTAACCTGGATAAAAAAAGGATGAAACCGCAACATATATCCCACCATCGCCATGCAAAGGTGCGCGTCCAATGTCTGACAGAGTTCCTCAAGACCTTCTAAATTGTGGCTAATCGGCTTTTCAATGAAAAGATGACTGTTCGCTCGCGCAGCCTCGAGAGCGATAGGGACATGGAAGGCTGTGGGATTGGTAATAAACGTGACCGTAGGAGCGAAATCAGTTAAGGCTTTTGTAAGATCCGTATAGATGGGAATGGACCCATTCACATTGCGAAAAGGCAAATTCCTGGTCCGGTACACCACAATGTTGCTGTACCCAAGTGCAACAAGATTACGAATATGTCGTTCACCGACCGAACCTACGCCACAGACCAAAATACGATGAGAAATATTCACCCTATTAAGACTCAACAAATATTGAACAAGACAAGGATAAGAGGAGAATGAATGTTGGTTGGAAGTGATGGAAAATCATCGATTAGCTCGACACCTGCGGCGATTCGGGACGAATACAATCAAGCTGTTGCATTAAGGCCTCTGCCGCCTGAAAACCAAGTTCGCCGTCAATATCCACGGCATAGTTTTGATCTGTCATCAATGGCAGCACATTTTTTCCGGTCATGGATCCTTCGAGTATCGTTGAGACACGTATCACATCAAGCCCCCCCGTTTGCCACCAGGTAACCGGCAATTCCTGTCGTGGATGATTAAACGGTTCAGTGATCCCAGGTATTTGAAGCAGTGGCTCCATAAATGCTTCGCCTTCTTGACCCCGTTCTCCAGGGCGCCACATTTTATAGGGCGTACATGGTGAAGGGCAGACTGCCCGAACACTCGTCGCATGCGGGTTATTGATGAGTAGCTCGATCGCGGTATCGACTTGTCCTGGAAAACGTATGGGAGATGTCGGACGTAGGTGAACTACAATTTCTGGCTTCCAATGTTGATGTTCGTCAAACCATTGAAGCGCATGAAGAAACAAAGGAAGATCAGGAGAGATATCTTGAGCTAGAGAGGGGGGGCGAAGAAACGGCACCTCCGCTCCACAGGCTAGGGCATGTTGTTGAATCTCAAAATCGTCGGTCGAACAAATGGTCCGCGAAACGGAATGGGACTGTTTACCAGCTGCAATGGCATATGCCAACAGGGGATGCCCGTGCAATTGACGGATATTTTTTCGAGGTAAGCCTTTTGACCCTCCACGGGCAGGAACCACCGCCAACACGTCCGGCACAATCTTTTTCCTCACCTAAATCGAAACCTTACCGAGGACGAAACTTCAGCTTTTCCCTTTGGGGTAATTCGATGGGAAGCAGCTCATCAGACCGAAAGGTCCAGGCTTGACCGAGATGCTTGATGTCACGGGTCAGTCGCGAAAAACCACTTGGTTCAAGAGACGCAGCATGGTCAGACCCTTTCCATGCACGATCAAGCGTAAAATGTCGTTCAATAAAGGAAGCGCCCAATACTGTCGCAATCGAATCAATGGCTATCCCATTATGGTGACCCGAAAATCCAATAGCACCAACCCGCCCCGTATTCTTATACTTTTGAATGAGGCGCACAATTTCTAACAAGCACACATCATCAAAAGGGACAGGGTATCCCGATGTACAAGAATAGAGCACGACCCGATTTGGACAAGATTGAAATACGTCAACCGCCGTCTCAATTTCTTCTTCAGTCGACATTCCAACAGAGATGTGCACGTCACCCTCAAATTCATCTCGCAATACTTCTAAGAGGGCTACATGATTATTGCAGGCCGAGGGAACCTTAAGAAGTCCTGGCTTTAGGCTGGTCAGCTCC
>JAJDBR010000060.1 GCA_029261275.1 Nitrospirales bacterium | reverse complement strand
CCGTCAGGCTATTAGGAAGGTTAATTGGAACGTCGGCAACCGATGACTCGGGATCCATTTCGCTACACGTCCTTTCCCACTACCGTAGTTTATCCTAAGCGTAACCAAGGGTACGTGCGGATTCTGACGCAAGTCAACTGGAATACTGGTGAACATTTCATGTCGATGGCTTTTACCTGCTCAAGATAAAATGACTAGGATCAGTGTGGAGGGAATGTTCAAAAAAGTTCGTCCAACAAGGCCCCAGTCATTTTGACGCGCGGAGCGTACGGTGCGGACGTGAGCACGGCAAAAGGGCGATAACGCCGTTGGCGGATTTTTTCAACATTTCCACCAGGCTTGCAGCCTATTTCAGGGCAGCCTATAATCCCTGCACAAAGGCCTCAACCGTTCATTGAGGCTTGCACCAAACATTCTTCAGTCTCTATTAGCCGGAGCCAAGATTTATGACATCTTTACCGTTATCGTTTCGAGTCAAAAACGCGGTTGTAGAAAAGCATCAATTGGAAGGAACCGATCCCAGTGATCGATACTTCAACCGACTCATCCCGGTCAAACGGGTGGAAGGTGGGTATAACGGATCCGTCATGTATGAAGCATTAACGATCGATTCACAAGTTCACCGAACGGTCCAAGAAACCAACAAGGATATTGTCGATCAGCTCCGCGTATTAGGCTTCGTAAAAATGCGCACCCGCCTCAACTTCAAAGGCCAGAAATATCTTGCCGAAAAAGAAACCTGGGTCGACTACTCTGACACTTAACCAAAAATAAAACTCTCAACATTCCGCAGAGGTTATTCCCCGACAGGGTAAAAACGCAAAAATAAGCATATCCTATTCGAATCTGCCCCCTATTTTGTTATCCCAGACAAAAACAAGATCTCGGCTGCCGGACCGAAACCCGATAACTCTCAAACCTGCTAATCATGCTAGTTAATCAATAGTTAGGGGTCAGACTCGATTAATATTCACGGCCATCAGCTTCTATTTCACATCAATTAATTCAAACCAATTCATTTACACGCAGAGAGCAAGAAATTGCTTTCCTCATTGCCCATTGATCTACCTTTAGGAACCTTTCGTTCCTCGTTTCGCCTTTCTGGCAGGCTTCTCGGCTTTGGCAAGAGTTACCTTTTTTGGTTTATCCACCTTAGGTGTGCTAGGCACGCTTTGGCGAAATCCTCCATTTGAAATAATCTGAGCCTGTCGTCTGATTTCCTCAATCGACTTCGGTTCCGGTCCCTTCCGAGGATCACGTATTCCCAATAGATCCCACCGTACTTTCTGTGAGGTTCCGGAGACTTTCGGCTTTTGACTTTTTCCGCCCCATTGCATCGTTAATTTCATCCATTCCTCCGTTCGTTCCCAAATTCCTCATTTTTACGCATCCGTTCCACTCCCTACACTGACTAAGATTCACAAGCCTCACATAGGACCACGCCAAATTAAATACGGTGGTTTTTTCATTTGATCGGCAAAAGCCGGATACACGCGCATGGCATAATTATACGCACCGGTTTGGGCTTCTAAGCATGTCACGGCTTCAAACCCATCGGAAATAACCCGATAGGACAGCATCTCCTCTTCCCGAACATTGGCCTCAAAGACGCTACATCGAAAGGCCTGATCCTCCTCCCGCAGTGTGGACACGACGAGTCGCAGTCCATGTGGCAATACGACTAGCGATTCAGGAGCCATGGCTTTTTCTAACCTTTCCCTCGTTCCCCTTAGATAAGCCTGCCCCCCATTCACACCTGGTGGCATCAAGAAAGTACTCAACGTCAAGGCAGTGACTGGGGGAGAGCACGGCCCGGGTACCCCCCCCCCAGGACCAAGGAAAAACGACCGTTTTGACAGGCAAAATACCAGGGAAGAAAGTCGGCCCTGGTTCACGACTGACAGAGGTAGGAAGGGAAAAATGCCCTAGAGACCGCTCGGTGTAGGAGTCACAATATCACGCACACCTTCAATCAACCTACCAGCCTCTTGGTAGGGAGTCAAATACAAATCAAACAAGGATTACTCAAATAGATACAAAGAGATACTTAAAGCCCTTGAATAATCACGTCATGAAGTTGCGGACGGAAGGTTTTGATGGCTTGATTCTCGCGGGTGGGATGGACGCGATTGGAAAGAACGATAACCTCTAATTCCCTGATGGGATCAATCCAAATTGATGTGCCGGTAAAGCCTAAATGTCCAAACGATTCTGGTGAAAACCATTGTCCCGAAGAGGACGGTTGAGAAGGCGTATCCCAGCCAAACCCCCAGCTGGTCTCAGGCTGAGCTTTCACAAACTGTCTGACTAATTCTTGGCTGAAGATACTAGGCTTGCCGAGATAGCTATTCAACCAGGCTTTGGTGACTTGTCCCACAGCCTGAGCCGTTCCAAACAATCCAGCATGCCCGGCCACTCCGCCTAGGGCCGCCGCATTTTCATCATGCACTTCTCCTTGGAGTAAGCGCCTCCGCCAAGGATCTTCTTCTGTTGGCGCAATTGGGTCTGCCAAATCCCCATTTACTTCATGATTGCCAAAGGCTAGATCTTCGTCTGCATGCAAAGGATGGAAAATCTGCTCTCGTGAAAAATCGGCCAAAGACTGCTCCGTCACCCGTTCAACCACGAATCCCAATACGATAAACCCCAGATCGCTATAGACGCTTCTTGTTGAAGAAGTTCGGTCAAT
>JAJDBR010000059.1 GCA_029261275.1 Nitrospirales bacterium | reverse complement strand
TCGGTTACGTTCTTGTCTTTTTAACGTTTGCCGAGCAGCTTTAATTGCAGATTGATGTCGATTGGCCATGAAACCCTCCAAAAAGAATAAGTCTACTTTGTACCACAGGTTTTCAAATTTGGTCAACTGAAAGGGTTCCCCCAATTGGTGGGCAGATGAGGAGGGTAAGTGCCTTTGGCGCTGAGGAGCCAGTTCAAAAAGCGTCTGTAGTTTGCGGACACCCGGTTTTTGTTGAGGCTTGCGAGCCTTCAATCCCTCTGATAAGATTTATCCCCTTCAAGTAGATCACACGGCTTAGTGGTGGGTGTAGCTCAGTTGGTTAGAGCGCTGGTTTGTGGAGCCGGAGGTCGCGGGTTCGATCCCCGTCACTCACCCCACTTTTTCTCCTCCTCCTTAAGAGTTCTTCTTATTTTTTTTGAAATTTTAGGGATGCCTTCCATTCCGTTGAAGAAATGGAAGGTGCTGGCAGAGATACCTCGGCCTCTGAAGATGGAATTCTTGGGCCCGTTCTATCCTCGCAAAGTAGTTGATCGGTAAACGTGCCTAATTGGTGGGCACGATTGATAAGCTGGTCTAACTTTTTTACCGCTAAGGACAAACGGTGAAAGGGATCCTGCTTCATGGCTTGTGTCCGAATTGGTGATGGGGGAGGAAGAGTGGTTTTCATGATCTAACTGCCAAATGTACTCTATTGTAAACAATGTGGGAAAAAAGTTCATTGAATTGTTCTTGTCATTTGTGCGAAATTCCTGCTCATTTTTAAGTAAATTGAGGCAATTCGCTTTCAGGGTGGACAAAAATAATCCATTGAGCCTGAAGGGGGGAGATGGAGCTATTGGTCCAGACATTCATGTACAAGAGAAGGAAAATCGTAATGATGGCATTGCTAAAGAAACGCGATGTAGCGTGGCTATCGTGTCTGCTTTTTTCTCTATTCGTTGGGACCGCGGCCTGGGGAGAAGACTTTGATGTGCGTGAGCGGGTGACCAAAGGGACGTTGGAATATGGGTTGTTGGGAGGCTATTGGAAAGGGAATGATCTGTTCCAGAACGCTCCCTCCACAAACCGCGAGGCCATCTATATTCTGCCGCAGTTAGGACTTGTCTTTACTGATGAAATTGGGAGCGGATTGCTGGCCGGGAATGTAGAGGGGCTCATTGAGCCTGTGGCTGCGCATTATTATGAACCCTTTAGTGCCTCACTCTTTGGCGGGTCCTTGGTGCTGAAATATAATTTTTTGTCGTTTGGACGATGGATGCCATTTTGGGATGCAGGTGCGGGTATGTCGTGGACGGATTTGGCCCCGCGTATTCCCGAGCAAAGCACGCAGTTTAATTTTATTTTGCAAACCGGGCCAGGTGTGTCGTATTTCGTGTCTGAGAACTGGGCAGTTACAGCGGGTTTTCGGTTTCATCATATTTCTAACGCCAATATTGGTGATCGGAATACGGGGTTGAATGCCTGGTTGTTTAATTTAGGGGTCTCGTTCTTTTCACCCTGACAGGCAATTTCCAAGAACCTTCAGTGGTTTGACCTTCATGCTATTCCCCCTTCACCCAAATCAATTCTAGAAATTCTCTGGGGGATCGTTGTGATCCACCTTAGGTGTTCAGTATACGAGTGGTAATTGATTGGGGCACAAGTTCTGTCTTTTTCTCCTGGCTTCCCCGATTTCCGCCGAGTGTTCCGTCCGTTCTCTTTCCGGGGGAGATCGTTTTGTTTCGGCAAAAGGACCCAGAACTTGTGACGCCCCGTCCGGCTTCATTGTGATGGAACGGACGCAAACTTATGGAGAGCAATCCAACTCGCTGCGCACAGACAAGGCCCGCTGGTTGATTGAAGTGTCTGTCCAGGGGTCGGGCGGTAGGCGTCGAAAAACGAGCGGTAAAAAGGGAGTGGGGAGGGGTATTCCTAGGCTTAAAAGTTGTTTTTTTGAGGTTCGACAGAGGGGCCTTTTATTAAGGTGAGGCCATGCGACAAGGAAGACCATGGCCTCTCATATGAAGAAATAATCATTAGGAAAATTAAAGGCTATTAGGCGAGGGGTGCTTTTTGTTTGGCGGCGGCGGCGCGGGCACCTAAGGAAATCGATACGACATCCTTCAGGTTTTGGACAGCGTCTATTGTTGGTGCTTGGGATTTTTTCCGTACCAAAGGGGTCGCGGAATCTATGAGAGGGAGCGCGAGTTGAGCAAGAGCATTTGCCGCATGTAAGACACCAATTTGTGACATAGGACAATTTCCTTTGGTGTGAAGGTGCTTTGGAAATGGATCGCTTGTTTCAACATGTTATCGGTCGGTAAAGGGGTATCTTGATAATTGGTCTTTTCCCGTCTAGCCCAATGATAGAGAACCTCAAGGAATGCGTAGAATATTGAAGGAAAAAGCGGAATTCTTCGATAAGAACGTGTTAGGTGAAATTCCTAGGTAGGGGGCTTGTTGTTGACGGGGCTGTTTTTTTAATGAGGCCGCCAGTGGATTCTCCGATGCCTTTCACCTTTCGTGGCCAGGGCATGAGGGTTAGAGGAGGCCGATGGCGTTGAGGAGGACGATGAAGACGGCGACTGGTGCGATGTAACGGACCAAGATTTGCCATATTGTGTAGAGAAGGGGGTTGGACATGTGAAGTTCGGCTTTGGTGTTTTCGGCCGTCATGAGCCAGCCTGCAAAAAGGGCCATGAGAATGCCGCCTAAAGGGAGCATGAGGTTGGATGTGATGAAATCCAGAAGATCGAAAAATGTCAGACCGAAAAATTTCAGATCCGCCCACAGGTTAAAGGACCAAACGGTTCCCAAGCCCAGCAACCAGGTGGCGGCGCCGGAATAGAGCGACGCTTTGATTCGTGACATGCCAAAGGTTTCAATGAGCCAGGTGACCAACGGTTCAATGAGGGAAATGGATGAAGTCCAGGCCGCCACGAGCAAGAGAATGAAAAAGAGCGAACCAAACACGATACCGCCAGTCATATTGCCGAACGCCACAGGCAAGGTTTGAAAGATCAACCCTGGGCCTGAGCCGGGTTCCAGGTTATTCGCAAACACGATGGGGAAAATGGCCATGCCGGCCAACAAGGCCACGCCAGTATCCGCAATCGCAATCATGACGGTTGTACTGGCGATGGAGGTGTCTTTCGGGACGTACGAGCCGTAAATCATGATCGTTCCCATACCTAAGCTTAGACTAAAAAAAGCTTGCCCCATGGCCGCGAGCATGCTCGATCCTGTGAGTTTGCTGAAGTCTGGGGTGAAGAGAAATTCTAGGCCTTTGCCGAAATAGCCCGTGGTCATGCTATAGCCCACCATAAGCAGCAGCAGGAAAAAGAGCATGGGCATGAGAAACTGTACGGCTTTTTCCAATCCACCTTGGACCCCGCCTGCCACGATCCCCATGGTGATCACCATAAATATGGTATGCCAGAAGAATAAGCTGCTGGCGCTGCCGACAAAGGCGTTGAATGTGGATGCGGCAAAGTCCCCGTTAGCGCCACTGAATGTTCCGGCAATGGATTTAAAGATATAGGCCAACGTCCATCCTCCGATGACGCTGTAATAGGAGAGGATGAGCACGCCGGCGATTGTTCCCGACCAGCCGATGATTTGCCACGATTGCCCCGCGTTGTTCTCTGTGGCCAGGGTTTTCATAGAGCGAATAGGCGTGGCTCGCCCACGGCGGCCAAGCAGGATTTCGGTCATCATGAGCGGGATGCCTAAGGCGGCGACACAAATAATATAAATCAAAACAAAGGCGCTACCGCCGTTTTGGCCGGTGAGATAGGGGAATTTCCAAATATTGCCTAAGCCGACTGCCGCGCCGGTGGCGGCAAGGATAAAGGTCCAACGGGAGGACCATTGGCCATGTATGGATTGACGATCAGAAATGTTCATGGATGTGGAGACTATTCCGCTGAGGTTGAGAGAGTGTAGTCAAGGAGCCATCCGGTTTCAAGTCTTTGTGAAGATGCCATCGGTTCACGAGAAATTGAACTTGAGATGTACGCCCTCCTCTGACTATAGTGCAAACCTTCTTTTCTCTCCTTACATTTTGGAAAGACCTGCGTATGAGCGATGAACGACGAGATCGAAAAGTGATTGCCTTGGCACCGATGCCGCCTGAGAAGTCAGCCTATGCCTTGGCGCGGTACAGCCGATCGCCGGATTCCATTGAAGACAGCTTAAAGTGGGTGCATGCCCATTCGTCGGAAAAGTTTTGGGAGCAATTTTATTTCGCTTATGGACATGGGTCGATTGCTGATTTAGGCCATGTGACGATTTGTTTTGAACAAATTTCTGAGTTAGCCGCTATCCGTTTAGAAGATGAACCCTTGTGGGATGGCCAGGCCAAGTCTAGTCGGTATCAAAATTTTGCGGCGGCAGGCTGTTATGTGCCCAGTGAAATTACGAATAGTGAAACCGAAGGGGTCTATCGCGGTATTTTAGGGAGTCTGTATAACATCTATCGGTTGTTGAAGGATCCGGTCAAGACTCATTTGGCTGAACGGTATCCTCGTCCAGATAGCATGAAGCCCGCAGATTATGATCGGACGATTGCTGCGCGGACGTACGATGTGGTTCGTTATTTATTGCCATTGGCTGCCAAGACGAATGTTGGGCAGGTGGTGAGTATTCGTACTTTGGAAAAACAAATGACGCGATTGCTGTCGGCGTCGCTTCCGGAATTGCTGGGCATTGGGGAGGATCTTAAAGACGCATGTGCGCAGAAGCCGTCTAGCACTTGGTCTGATTTACAAGAGGAGCCGTCGACGAAACTGGAAGCCATGGCACCCACGTTGGCACGCTATGCCGCTCCTAATGAGTACCAACGTTCGGTGTATCGAGATGTTCTCCGTCACATCAAAGGCCTGTTGAAAAAGTCAGGGCTTGATGACCCCCAGTCGTGGAAAGGTTATACTCAGCCGGTCGACCTCCTTGAGCCTCATGCTCCGTTGGATGAACTGGTGACCACGTTTGTCTATCGGGTGAGCCAGGCGCCGTATCGACTGCTTCTGGAATGGGTGAAGGCGTGGTCGGAGAAAGAGAAGCAGGCTGTGGTCGATGCAGCCATCAAAAGCCGAGGCTCGCATGATGATTTGGCCAAGGAATTTCGTTCAGGCTATGCCTTTATTTTTGATGTGCTGATGGATATTGGTGGGTGGCGTGATATGCATCGCCATCGGCGGTGCCAACAGATTCAACAAAATTTCACGACCGTGCATGGGTATGAAGTGCCT
>JAJDBR010000058.1 GCA_029261275.1 Nitrospirales bacterium | reverse complement strand
TCTTGTACCCGGCCTTCATATTTAAATGTCAAAAATGGAAAGGCATTGGCCATGAAGGCAAAGATTAAGGCCGCTAACGAAAAAGCGAGTGTGTAATCCAGGCTGTTCCGTTTTTTTCGATAGAGCACCGCTCCACAACGCAAACAGGTAGCTCGTTGGCCATCGCACAATAGGCGTTGACGATGTAACAGGTCACAATCTTGACACGCGACGATTAATGGAGGCATGACAGTGTTGTCGTTCAAAATATTATGGACGTGAGAGGTTCAAACCTGATCGGTCCAGCATGACTTCCCTTCATTTCACTTGATAGGGATGCTACCATTAAAGCCAGAAAGAAGCAGGATAAATTTCTCTAGATTACCCTAAACGAACAGCTAAGGGAATTCTTGAACAAATCGTTTGGGTGTTTTTCCTTCCGTCGCTTCTTGATAATATTCACAGAAATGCAAGGCACCCTGGCCATCCTAAATGTGCCCTTCTCGCGAACGGCCCAACCTCAATGCAATACCATCTATATATGTCTCGAAGCCTGATAACGGCGCACTCCGGTTAATTGTGAGACAATCTGATAATGCATGTGAGGAAATCATCAGCTTTCGTTTAGCAAATTATTGAAACTCTCATTTCTTCAGAGATACACTAGGCTAGGATGAAGTACTATTCCAATCAACAATCTGCAGGAGGTTCAACAAACCCAATGTTCCACGGTCCCCGCATGGCGTGGTTCGTTCTTACCTGTGTTTTACTTTCGGGGATCTATGGCTGTGCCAGTGGGCCAGAGCCGCTGACCTTTTCCGGTTTCTTGGACAACTATTCCGGCATTCGTCCTGCTTCCGATAAAAGCGGAGCTTGGGTGTACAGAAAGCCTGGGTTGGATTTCAACCCCTATACGAAAATTATGCTCGATCCGTTGGTGATTTGGCCAAGTGAGCATTCCTCTTATAAAGGAATGCACACAGGAAGAATGTGGCAATTGGCTCTCGCGTTTCATGAGCAAATGAGTAAGGCCTTACAAGATGGATATACCATTGTCCAGAAGCCTGGTCCTGGAGTTCTACGACTGCGTGCTGCGTTAACTGAAGTGAATTTTGTTAGACCGACAGACAAAACCTCTGGCCCATTGCTGCCCTTGGTTGGGGATATAGTCATGCAAACGTCCAAAACAATTACGGGATCAAGCGTAACGACCTTGAGTGGCAATGCCACGATTGAAGCCGAACTTCTTGATTCGGAAAGCCAGGAACGGCTCGTCGCCTATATCGAGAAAAGAAAAAGTGAAAAAACCGTAATCACCAAAGATCCCAGTTCCTTGGGGCCAATTAGGGAGATCTTTGACTTTTGGGCAAGGAAATTACGGCAGCGACTCGACGAGAAACGGGGATTGGGAGAATTTTAAAATAATATCCAATAAATGGTGCGTGCGTCATGCTCTCAATCAATAAAACCTGCCTTATAGACGTCCGGAAAAACAAGAATTCCCTTGGTCATCATGAGAAGACCCTTGCCGCAGTACTATGGGCATAGAGGGTTGTTAGGGTTCCTTGAACCTTCCGATCCATTTCCGCAGCGGTCATTGCTTTTGCCCAGGGCAAGCCCAATGCTAAAACGACAACGGCTCTGAAGGCTGGGGGCATTCCTACCGCTAGCCTTACCTTCCCTTCCCACCCCTAGAATGTTACCATTTTTTGTCGCCTGTAAGGCGCCTTGCTCGATATCCTGATGCCTAGAGTATGTTCAAGAAAATTGGGTGTTTCATTCCTGTTTTAAGGGCATCAACCAAAACCTCATATTCTCTCCAAAGAACCTATGAAATTGGCTAAGACTCGCATTATTCATTCTCCTACCCAGAGAATAAGTCGGTGGCTCTTCATCATGATGTGGACCTGCGGGATTTTAAGCAGCTTTCTCATTATCTCTTATGCCAAATCACCCCCAATTGTTCGAATTGGTGTCGTCTATGATGGACCACATGCTGGCCTTGGTTTGGGGAAATTTATTCACCAAGGAATCATTCAGAAAGAAATTCTCTCTCTGACTCAGGGAGAATTTCATGTCCAATTTCCTAAGAAATTTCAAATTCATGGTGGCTGGTCTGCGAAAAAAGTGGATCGAGCACTAACGGCATTACTCCAGGAACCAGCCGTTGATTTGGTTCTGACGTTAGGTATTCTGAGCACCAACGCGGCACTCCAACGGAATGGGTTTTCTAAACCGGTGATTGCCCCTTTTGTGATCGACGCTGAACTTCAAGGTGTCCCTCTCCGTCAGGGGAAAAGTCGCATTCCTAATCTCACCTATTTAACCTCCTTTAAAAGCTTCGAGCGAGATTTAGAGGCCTTTTTGGAAATCGTGTCCTTCAAGCATCTGGCACTCGTTGAGGATGCGGCGATTCCCGAGGCCATTCCACAAATCTTGGAAAAAATTAACCATGCAGCCCAAACCAATCACATCGTCATTCATAACATTCGGGTAACCGATTCCATTGAGTCCCTCTGGAAACAAATGCCTCCAGAAATTGACGCGGTGTTTGTGGTTCCACTCTTTCGACTTCCCGGCAAAGAATTCGACAACATGGTCCAGGGGTTTATTGACCGCGGCCTTCCTAGTTTTTCTCTCACAGGACGAAGTGAAGTGGAACGCGGAATATTCGCAGGTCTTTCACCCGAAACAGATTCTATTCGTTTCGCCCGCCGAATTGCCCTGAATGTCCACCGAATTTTATTGGGCGAACCAGCCGAGGACCTCCCAGTCACCTTCTCGGAAGGCGAACAACTCACCATCAATATGGCGACAGCCCGGGCGATTAATGTTTGGCCCAGCTTCCGCATCCTGACCGAAGCCACCCTTTTGAACGAAGAGGCAAAAGGAATTGCGAGAAAACTATCCTTGTATAGCGTTGTTCGGGAAGCCGCCCATGTCAATTTGGATTTGGCTGTCGCGGATCGACAAGTAGCCGCAGGCATTGGGGCGGTTCAGAATGCCCGTTCGGCCTTGCTCCCACAAATTTCCATCGGAAGTTCGGCCAATCTTATAGACCAAGATCGGGCCGAGGGCAGCTTCGGAAACAACCCTGAAAAAGCCGCTTTTGCGCAAGGATCGTTCGAGCAATTGCTGTATTCCGATAAAGCTTGGACGAATTATAGCGTTGAACAACGCAACCAAGATTCCCGAAAGGCCGATCGGCGCCAAGTTGAGCTGGATGTGACGCAAGAAGCGGCCCTGGCCTACTTACAAGTTCTTAGCACAAAAACCATTGAATCCATTCGAAAAGAAAACCTCAAGTTGACTCGATCGAATTTAGAGTTGGCACGTATTCGAGAACAGGTTGGGGCAGCCTCTCGAGATGAAGTCTTTCGATGGGAAAGTGAAATTGCCAACGGCCGCATAGATGTGCTCAACGCCCAAGCTCAACGTCAACAAGCCGCTGTGAGTCTCAATCGAACGCTGTATCGTCCACTCGAGGAACTTTTCGAAACGGCCGAGGCCGGCCTGGAAGATCCAATTTTATTTCATGACGTCGAACGGATTTTTGTCTATGTGAATAATCCTCGAAATTTTCAAATTTTTCGAGATTTCCAAGTACGAGAAGGACTGCGGTTAGCGCCAGAACTCCATGGGCTGAAAGCACGCATTGCCGCTCAACAACGAATTCTTCTCAATGCGCAACGGGGCTTCTGGGCCCCAGATCTGAAGTTGCAGAGCGATGTGAATCAGCGAATGGCTCAAGCTGGTGCCGGCCAATCTGCACCCACTGGAGTCCTGTCCCAAGATCGAACGACATGGAACCTTCAACTTGGCCTCTCGTTTCCCTTATTTTCTGGAGGCGCAAAAGATGCAACCCAGACCCAAGCCCTTGAAACGCTTCATCAACTGCAACTTGAACAAAAAGCCACCATTGGGAGAATTGAAGAACGAATCCGAATCACCAACCTCGAAGCCGGTGCCTCTTCCGCCACCATTCGTCTCGCGCGGGAAGCCGCCACGGCTGCCCAACAGAATTTAGAATTGGTACGCGATCAGTATTCTCGTGGAGCGGTCGATATCATCAAACTTCTGGATTCTCAAAATGCCGCACTCACAGCTAACCTAAATGCCGCCAACGCGGTCTATGAATTTCTCATCGATATTATCAATATTCATAGGGCTGCGGGCTCTTTTCCATTTTTTGATTCCTCAGATGAGCTAGAATCTTGGCATCAACGGTTAGAGACCTACTTTGAAAAACAAGGGATCAACACACACGCGGAAATTGTCAGGAGTCCTTTCAAATGAACACAGTGCAACCCCATTCCCTCGGATGCATTCGGACCTTTTCCCTAGTAGGCTCCCTAGGAATCATCCTCAGTTTTTCCGCATGCCAGGGCGAAGATCCCCACACTCCGGAAATTCTCCGGCCTGTACGCTCTCAAACGGTATTCTTTTCCAATGCAGAACAGGTTCGAACATTTTCTGGGGTGTCAAAGTCAGGATTAGAGGCCAGTCTAAGCTTTAAGGTTTCCGGAACCGTAACACGCTTGCCAGTAAAAGTTGGGGACAAAGTTCGAAAGAATCAGCGACTAGCCGAAATCGACCCGAAAGACTTCCGCTTGGAAGTTCAACGGGCCGAGGCCTCCTTGGCCAGTGCCCAGGCGGCATCCAGAAACGCCAGAGCAGAATATGCCCGAGTCCGAGCCTTGTATGAAAATCGAAACGCCTCGAGGAATGACCTTGATCAAGCTCGAGCTACCGCCGAATCCTCAAACGCTCAAGTCCAATCGGAACAAAAAAGTCTAGAGTTGGCCCGTTTTCAATTAACCTACACCCGCCTTTTTGCTCCCGAAAACTGCTCAGTCGCCGCGGTTCCCAGTGAAGTCAACGAAAACGTCCAAGCCGGACAAACGATCGTAGAAGTCGTCTGTGGCTCTCATCTAGAAGTGGAAGTGGCAGTCCCAGAAAATTTCATTGCCAAGATTATATCCAAGATGCCGGTCACGGTAGCCTTCGATGCCATACCGGACAATCGCTTCCCGGCCATCGTGACCAAAGTGGGTGTGAGTGCAGGAAAAAATTCAACCACCTTTCCCGTTACTGTTCAGCTACAAACGCAGGTGCCAGGCTTTCGCTCAGGTCTCGCCTCTGACGTTCAATTTACCTTTGAAGGGAAAAGCGGCGAACCTCGAATCCTCGTGCCGTCCGTCGCCGTTGGCGAAGATCAAGAGGGATCCTTTGTCTTTCTGCTGGAAGAACAGGAAGATGGAACAGCAATTGTTCGCAGGCAACCAGTCCACATTGGTGAGCTCACCCCTGAAGGACTAGAAATTGTGGATGGCCTACGAAACGGGGCTCACATTGTGACCGGTGGAGTCCGTCGTCTTCACGATAGTCAACCCGTTCGACTCATGCTGACTTCCTCTCCTCACTCATGAACGTGACCCAATCCGCTATCAAGAACAGCCGCATCACAGCGGTTGCCCTTCTTATTATAGTGTTCGCTGGCATCTCATCTTATCAAAGCCTGCCACGCAACGAAGATCCAGGGTTCATCATTCGGACCGCTCTGGTCATGACCTATTTCCCAGGGGCCAGCCCAGAACGAGTTGAACAATTGGTGACCGACAAACTCGAAAAAACGATTCAAGAAATTCCCGAGTTAGATTATGTGAAGAGTGAATCCAAGACAGGGGTGTCGCTCATCTACGTCAATATTCTGGAAAAGTTTAAGAACATGCGGCCAATTTGGGATAACCTCCGTCGAAAGATCGATAAAGCGACGTCAGACCTTCCTGAAGGAATTGTCGGCCCCTTTGTCAATGATGAATTCGGTGATGTGTTTGGGACCATTGTGAACATTACCGGTGATGGCTTTTCCTATTCTGAAATCAAGGACATCGCGGATGATGTCCGAGACGAACTCTTGCGGCAAAGTGAAGTCGCCAAAGTCGAAATCTATGGGAATCAGGAAGAGCGCGTATTTATTGAATTTAATAATGCCAGGCTGTCGGAACTTGGTCTCTCACCCATTCAGCTCAGCTCACTTCTCGAATCGCAAAATATTGTGATGCCTGGTGGAGACATTCGAACTGAAGATGAAAAAATCGTGTTAGAGCCCTCCGGGAATTTTGAATCAGTTAATGAGGTCCGTAGGACAGTCATCCGTTTGCCTGAGACCCAAGAGGTGTTGTTTTTGGAAGATCTGGTTGATATCACCCGAGGATACATTGATCCACCTGACACCCTCTTACGGTCCACCGGAGAACCGGCTTTGGGCTTGGGAATCTCCATGCAAACAGGTGGCAATATTATTCGGCTGGGAGAACAAGTGCGGGCCGTGCTTCATCAAGCGCATCAAGAATTCCCTATCGGCATTGATTTTGAGGTGATTCAATTTCAACCGGACGTGGTTGATCGGAAAATCAAAAACTTTACCAACAGTCTGTTGCAAGCCATCGTGATCGTCACAGGGGTCATGTTGCTGTTTCTGGGTATCCGGACAGGATTAATCGTCGCGAGCCTCATTCCCATGGCTATTTTCATGAGTCTCTTTCTGATGTCCTTGCTACATATTGGATTGGACCAAATGTCTCTGGCTGCTCTCATCATCGCCTTAGGACTTCTCGTGGACAACGCCATTGTCATGTCAGAGTCCACGATGGTTCAAATGAATGCGGGCAAACCAGTCTTAGAGGCAGCTATTCAATCAGCCAAAGAATTAAGAATTCCCCTGCTTACTTCCTCCCTGACGACTGCGGCGGCGTTCTTGCCTATTTACTTGGCTGAGTCAAATGTTGGTGAGTATACCGCTCCAATTTTCCAAGTGGTGACCATCACCCTCCTCTGTTCATGGCTTCTGACTTTAACCATGATCCCCTGGTTTTGTGTGCTCTTTTTACGAGTACTTCCGATGGCCTCAGGTAATCCCTTTCAATCACACTTTTATACGGTCTATCGAGGCCTCTTGGTGTTCCTTGTTCAACGACCCTGGCTCACCATTGGCGTCATCGTGGTGTTGTTTGGAGGAGCCTTAT
>JAJDBR010000057.1 GCA_029261275.1 Nitrospirales bacterium | reverse complement strand
CCCGCTGCTTGGTGTGATCGCGACGTTGCTCGCGCACGAGTCCTTGTCTCGACATATTGCGTTGGGAACGTCATTGATCACGTTTGTCGCGTCGTTGCCCCTCTGGTTTGCGTTTGATATTGGCACGAGCGGTATGCAATTTGTCGAGAAACATCTCTGGATTGATTCTCCGGCCATCCATTATGCCTTGGGAGTCGATGGCATCAGTATGCCATTAGTGCTTCTCACGACATTATTGACGCCGTTATGCATTCTTGTCTCCTGGACGGCGATCGAAACACGCATGAAAGAATTTTTGATCAGCTTGCTTGTCATCGAAACCGCCACGGTTGGCGTGTTTGTGGCCTTAGACTTTGTGCTCTTTTATATTTTTTGGGAAACCATGCTGATTCCCATGTATTTATTGATTGGCGTGTGGGGTGGTCCCAATCGTGTCTATGCGGCCATTAAGTTTTTTCTCTATACCCTGGCGGGGAGTATTTTTCTGCTCGTGGCGATTCTTGTCTTGTATTTTGAAGGCGGGCGAACATTCGATATTCTGGCGCTTACCCATGCCTCGTACGCGCCGAGTTTGCAAGCGTTGCTGTTCTGGGCCTTCTTCGCGGCCTTTGCGGTGAAAGTGCCCATGTTCCCGTTTCATACGTGGCTACCCGATGCGCATGTGCAAGCGCCGACGGCAGGCAGCGTCATTCTGGCGAGCGTCTTGTTGAAGTTGGGCACGTACGGATTTTTACGTTTCTCATTGCCTATGTTGCCTGATGCGTCGGTCACCTATGCTCCGATCATTATGACCCTGTCCGTGATTGCGATTATTTATGGAGCTTATATGGCTCTGGCGCAAAGTGACATCAAGAAGCTGATTGCCTATTCCAGTGTCAGCCACATGGGGTTTGTGACATTGGGCATTTTTGCATTTAATGCCCAAGGAATCGAGGGTGCCGTCTTGCAGATGGTCAATCATGGGATTACGACAGGCGCGCTCTTTATGTGTATCGGGATTATTTATGAACGCACGCATAGCCGTGAAATTAGCGACAACGGCGGGCTGGCCAACGCCATGCCGAAGTATGCGACCTTCTTGGTTATCTTTGCTCTGTCTTCGGTGGGGCTGCCAGGCATGAATAGCTTCGTGGGGGAATTTTTAGTGTTACTTGGCGTCTTTGCCTGGGACAAGTTAACCGCAACCTTAGCCGCGTTGGGCATTATTTTAGCGGCTGTGTATATTTTGTATTTAGTGCAGCGTGTCGTCTATGGGCCAGCTTCACCAAAAATGCTTCCCAAATTAACTGATCTCAATGCTCGTGAATTTGGCATGCTAGTGCCATTAGTAGTGCTGGTGTTTTGGATTGGGCTTTATCCCAAACCGATCTTGGACGTCATGCATGCGAGTGTGGAGCGCGTGGTTGCCTCACAATCGGCATTCGTTATCGTTGAACAAGAATTTTCGGGCACTGATCATGTGTTAGTGATGACAGAAAGCATCTCTCACGCCATGAGTCCTCGAGCCACAGAGGCAACCCCATGACCATTCCTTTTGCCGATCTGGGCACGATCCTTCCTGAATTGCTAATTGTGGGAATGGCCTGTTTGATTCTTGTTCTTGATCCGCTTACGCCAAGAGGCAAAAAAGATTTCCTGGCTTGGATGAGTCTCGGCGTGTTGGGGGTCTGTGCGTTGATCACCATGGGCGATTTCGGTGAAAGCACGGTGGCGTTCAGCGGATTGGTGGTGGTGGATGCCTATGCCGCATTCTGGAAAATGTTGTTGTATCTTGTGAGTGGGCTAACAATTTTATTGTCGATGAGCTATCTCAAAGAAGAAAAAATCGAACTCGCGGAATATTACGCCTTTGTGCTGTTAGCTTTAGTGGGCATGATGGTCATGGTGTCAGGTGCCGATCTACTCACCATTTACCTGGGCATCGAACTCATGTCCATTACCTTGTATATTATGGCTGGGCTTAAGCGGTTTGAAGCCAGATCGATCGAATCATCGGCAAAATATTTTGTATTAGGTGCTTTTTCTTCAGGGATCCTGCTTTATGGCATTTCCCTACTGTTCGGCGTAACCGGCAGTACGCGCCTGAGCGAAATCTCGGCCGTGGTCAATGGGCCAGCCTTGGATGACCCGTTGATGCTTTTAGCACTGATGCTCATCATCGTTGGCTTTGGGTTTAAAGTGGCAGCGGTGCCGTTTCATATGTGGACGCCAGATGTCTATGAAGGCGCGCCAACATCAGTGACGGCCTTTATGGCGGTTGCTTCAAAAGCGGCAAGTTTTGCAGCGTTTCTTCGTGTGCTCTTGGAAGCGTTTGGTGGGGTCAAGCCCAATTGGAATGTGTTGATTCTGGCCGTCTGTTTAATCACGGTGGCATTGGGAAATTTGGTCGCCATCGTCCAAACGAACGTGAAACGGATGTTAGCCTATTCCAGCATCGCCCATGCTGGATATGCCTTGGTGGGTGTGGTTGTCGCAGGTTGGGTCGGAACCGAAGCCGGGGTCTCCTCTCGTGGGGTATCCAGCCTCATGCTGTATTTGGCCATCTATTCCTTCATGACCATTGGGGCGTTTGCCATGGTGGCGATTTTACGAAAAGGTGGGCTAGAGGGCGAAGACATTGAAGACTTTACGGGTTTAGCTAAACGGCATAAGGGCGGAGCGTTCCTTATGCTCGTGTTTATGATTTCCTTGGCAGGAATCCCTCCTACGGCTGGATTCATTGGGAAATTCTATCTCTTCATGGCGGCCGTCAATGCGGGGTTGGCTTGGTTAGCCATTTTCGGGTTGATCTTTGCCGCTATTTCGGCCTTCTATTATTTACGTATTGTCATGGTGATGTATATGCGTGAGCCGTCACCTGAGCAAGAGCAACATACGCGTCTAGTCCTTTCTCCTCAAGTGTCTGTCGTCCTTGCCTGTGCCGTTGCCGGTGTGGTTTTGCTGGGCATCTTCCCCGGTCCTTTAGTCTCCATCGCCGACCTTTCCGTCATTCCAATAAAATAATTTTCCTTTGGCGTTTAGATGGCGGGTTTCGGCCCGGCAGCCGAGTCACTTTTGTTTCGGCAAAAGTGACCAAAACCATGTTGGCCGTGGCGTGGCCCTTCGGGTCCCCTACGCGGTTCGTCGACTCAGGCGGCGCACAAACTCGCTACGCTCAGACAATGCGCGCTTTATTTCCGGTGTCGACTGCACGGCTCGGCCTCGCCACAAGGCCAGAGGAGTCTGGAAATTTAAGGAGTTTCTTATTGAAGGCGAAAATAATTGCTTCCCTCCAAGAGTGCCTCTCGGTCGATCGGAGCGTCCACCCATGGGGCAAGGCGGCAGGCGTTCGTCCGTGATTTGGGGGCCTTCAGCAAAGAAGGTTTTGAATATTAATTGGAATAACTATAGACTTTCTAACACGTCCAAATCCCTACCAAATATGACAGTGGCAAGCCCATTGGAGTGAAAAAATGAAGTCGAGACACCAACCATTCTCTCATCTCTCTACCAAAACTCTTATTCGCCGAAATCTTTCCGAGCCCGATGATGAGAAAGCTTGGAGGTATGTGATCCCACTCCATTTTCGGGGGACCCAGGAGGTTTTTGATTCAGCTATTCAATTAACCAAAAGTAAGAAAGTTTTAGAGAGGGAATTAGGAGTCAATATTTTATCTCAATTGGGCATTCCAGAGAGGGCTTTTCCAATAAAAACTATTCACTATTTGTTGGGTTTAATGAAAAAAGAAAAGTCTCCCACCGTCCTAAGTGCCGTTGGGGTGGCTTTTGGTCATCTTACTGACTCAGATGATCATCGGGTTGTTCGCGAAATTGTGTTTTTGGCCAACCACAATTCTTCGCAAGTTCGTTTTGGCGCAGTGTATGCTCTTTCGGGTTGCAAGCAGCCATTAGCAATCAAGACCTTAATCAAATTGTCAGCGGATGTCAGTAAAGAAGTGCGAGATTGGGCAACCTTTGGATTGGGATCTCAAATTGACTTAAATACTCCAGCTATTCGCCGAGCCTTAAGATCTCGTTTGAATGAGAAGGATGATGAAATTCGTGGTGAAGCCCTTCTGGGATTAGCAAAACGAAGGGTTCCAGGAATAATTTCCAATATTATTAAAGAACTACAGAGGAGAAAGCCAATAGTTTATTTGGTGGTGGAGGCTGCAGAGGAAATTGGTAATCCAAAAGTACTTCCGGCATTGAGGGATCTATATTCTCGAGCCTTAAAAAGACAAAAGAAGCGTAGCCCTGAAGAACGGAATTCGTATTGGATAGATAAATTGTATCAGGTTATTGCCTCATATGAATCCGTTTCCTCAAAAAAGCGATAAGAAATCAGAGCGTCCTCTGTTTCTATACTCCCTAAATACGAAAGTTTAAATTCCCAGAGCCATTATGGTCACCCCAATGACCATCAAGGCAGCGCCCGCTAGGCGTTCTTTTCCTTGCGGTTCTCGTAAGAACAGGATGCCCCAGAGGACGGCGAATAATATGCTTGTTCGTTTAATCGCGATGACGGAGGGGACTGAACCTACGCTGAGCGCGATATTGTGAAAATACAGGCTCATGGCCTGAAAGAGTCCAATGGCAATAAGAATTCCGAGAATTGGGGTGAGCGGCGCAGCAACGGTTGGACGAAGCATTACCCGAAACATGAATAAAAATCCAACAGTCATCATGCTTGTTATCGAAAGACTCCAAAAGAGTGGAGAAGAATTCTGTACTCCGATTTTATCGAAGTTCGATGTGATGCTGTAAATCAGGGCAACCGATAACATCCGTCTTGGCCCGGGATGAGAAGCCATTGCCAAAAATGGTGCGAGCCACCCTTGATGTGCCAATTGAATTTGAAGCAAGTAGGCACCAGTGACAATGCAGAGAATCCCACCCACGGCATGTGTGTTCGGCACATCGGCAATCAATAAGGGTGACGTGAAGAGTAAAAAGATTGGTGTGAACGAGACCAATGGAATGGCGAGTGACATGTCGGAGGCTTGTAGGGCACGCATGAATTGAAATAGAGCCAGTATGTTTAAGGTTCCACTTAGCAAAAGCGCGGGAAAGTATTGAGGGCCCAGTGAGGGAAACGAATCCGTGAACAGTAAAATACCAAGGAACAAGGGAATGGGTGTGGTGGAAGCCGCGAGGCCGGCCAATTGAGGTGAGATCGTGCGCAATCCATATTTGCTGCACAGATCCTTCAAAGATTCGCTGGTGGCTGCCAGCAGTGCAAAATAGAACCAATGCATGGGTGATGACTTTGGGTGGGCTGTGGAAAATCAAACCTTTTTCTGAATAACAGGATGTGTACGGGTGTCTTTTAATAGTGGCAACCCTGTCGATCTTACAAGGATTGATAGAATTCATCCAATGAGGTTGAATTTGTATTGATTCACACAGAAATTGGTTCTGGTTACAAAATCAGAAGAAGAGAAGTCTGTGGTGCTTGCTTATGAGGTTTGGGGAATGGGGCAGTGTTGCAGAATTTCCTGAAGGGCGGCGACCACGGTTTTGATGGTTTTAATCTGTACATTCTGACTGGACTGTCTCGGGAAGGAGCAAGCGGCTCCACGCGAAAGCAGGTATTCAGTGACGCCGACTTGACCTGACAAGGCAGCAGAATGCAGTGGGGTCATGCCAATGGCATTTGTGGCGTCGATTGGGGCGCCAGCATCGAGAAGCAGTCGAGTCAGATCCGAGTCTCCTGCTTGAGCAGCCACGTGAAGAGCGGTCCATCCTTCTTCGAATGGCGTGTGAACGACAGCGCCTTTGGCTAGTAAAAAAGCGGTCATGCGTTGATGGCCTTCTTGGACCGCAATGTGGAGGGGGGCGATGGTGTTCTCTGTTTCATTTATCCTTGCCCCATAGTGAAGTAAGAGTTTTGCGACATCTATATGCCCTCCCTTTGCCGCCAAATGCATGGGCGTCCACGTGGATTGATATTGAGCGTGGATATCAGCACCTTCTTCCAGTAACAGTTGTGTCAGTGGAATTTGTCCAAGGCGTGCCGCAAAGTGTAAAGGCGTGGCCCCTTGGGCTGTTCGTTGGTTGACATCTGCGCCCTGAGTGATCAGTTGACGAGCGAGCGAGATATTCCGTGACTTAATGGCCTGAAAAATATCTTGGGGAGATGAGTTGTTCCATCCAGATGTCAGCGCATACGAGAGCAATAGCCCAATGCCGAGTCCCACATATTTAACAATTTGGAATCCGCGTGTCTGGGTCATGGGTGTTGCTTGCTCTAGAGACCGAAGTTTGGTCGGGCAGTGATGATGCGTACTCTTGATGAGAAGGCCTAGAGGTTAGGAAACAGGATTTTGTGGATTGAGGCTATTCCCCGTATGGCTGGTCTAGAAGAGGCGGTCGCAAGCTGTATTTGAGGTAAATAGGCTTAGGAAAGAGTATGGGAGAGGAGTCTGTCTTAAAATGCGGTTAATTATAAGCTGATAATACCCTGTGAGAGTTGAGGAAGGTGCTATGTAGACGAAGAAATTATGAGGTGGCTTCTGCCATTTCTTTTTCCTGTGTTGATTCAGAATGCAACCTGGCAAGTTGGTCGGCTTCTAGAATGAGTCCATCTAGGACATTGTGCCAATGTTTGGCGGTGCTCAGGCCTTTTTCGAAGAGAATTCCCCCTTCTTTGGTTTCCATGTCTAAAAAGTTCACGACGAGTAGCGGTTCGTCTGGGTCATGGACCATCACAAGTAAATCAATGCGCTGGTTCCCATCTTTGGAGGAGCCGATGTGCAAGGTTTTCATGAGAGATTCTTTTTGGCGATGAAGCTCCTGTGTATAGGTGACGATCTCCTTGGGATGACTGCGTTTCCCTTCGCCTAATAGTTCACCATTTTTGAACAAGTAGGAACTGATTAAGTCGGCGAGCGGAAGCAATCGTGGGGGGGAGGTTGGTGATTTGAAGAGACATATTTGATGAGTGCGTTCATTGACGGCCAATCCACCAAGCCCATCACTCCCCATATACATTTGAGAAGGAATGAAGTCCGTTCCCTCAATTTTCTCGTCGGATATTTTTGGTTCTTTGGTGTTCTGACCTAAGATTAAAAAGAGCCCGATGATCGTGATCATCACGACCAGACCAAAAAAAAGAAAAATTAGGTCCATAAAAAATTAAGAAAAACAGGCGTATATACTAACGCACGATAAAAAGGTTCATGATGGCTTTAAGGACTTTAATGAAATGTTGAAGGGGGCGTACCGTTTGCCGTATTTCATGCCCGTTCTTTTTGGTCCAAAACAAAAATGGACATATTGCGTCTCCGTCGTCAGAGTTGTGGTGCTCTCTATTGATTGAGAGAGAGAAATAATGAGTTGTCAATAATTGTCAACAACGAAAAGACGAATTCAAGATGATCCATCCAAAGATAATTGTATTCATCGGTTCGGCCCGAGAAACCCTTTATGGGATTTTTTGATAAAAGCCAAAAAAAATCTTCAACCAAAAATACGAGGTCTTACAAAGGGTGTCTTTCTGGATCATTGAGTGTGTTCTGTCATTGAAATCTCATCGCACGCTCAAGGAGAGAATTTGAGAGTCGTTGAAACTCCTTGTTTTTGTCAGATGTGTGAGATTCGTTGAAGTTCCCAAGACCGTTTGGTAAGCTGCTGGTCTGGTTTTTATCACTTTTTTCTCACCACAGCGATAGGGGAAATCATGGCACAGTTGGGTAAAGCGCTGATTAGCGTTTCGGATAAATCTGGAGTGGAAACAATAGCCAAAGGGTTGGTCGGACTTGGGGCTGATATTCTGTCAACAGGTGGGACCGCCAAAATGCTGCAAGAAGCGGGGGTTGCGGTTACGGAAGTAGCCAATTACACAGGGTTTCCCGAAATCATGAATGGGCGGGTCAAAACGTTACATCCCAAAATTCATGGAGGTTTGTTGGGGCGACGGTCGGTCGAGGCACATATGCAACAAATGAAAGAGCAGGGGATTTCGCCTATTGACGTGGTGGTGGTGAATTTGTACCCCTTCGAGGCCACCACTGCCAAGCCCGGTTGCACCTTTGAGGAAGCCATAGAAAACATCGATATTGGGGGCCCGTCCATGTTGCGCTCGGCAGCGAAAAATCACGAAGATGTGTTGGTTGTCGTGGACCCACAGGACTATGCGCGAGTGCTAGAAGCGTTACAGTCAAGGACCGTGTCTTTGAGCTTGCGGCGTGAACTCGCGAAAAAAGTGTTCTTTCATACCGCACAGTATGACAGTTTGATTGCCAATTTCCTCAATTCACAATTGGTTGAGTCATCTGAACAGAAATTTCCCTCATTGTTCACTCTGACCTATGAAAAGGTCGATGATCTCCGATATGGCGAAAATCCACACCAAGGGGGTGCCGTCTATCGGGATCGTCACACGAAAGAGGCTTCCGTCTGTCAAGCCAAGCAACTTCATGGAAAAGCCATGTCCTATAATAATTATCTGGATGCCAATTCCGCCTTAGAGTTAGCCAAGGAATTTGATGAGAATGCGGTGGTAATCGTCAAACACAACAATCCGTGTGGGGTGGCATTGGGCGATACGGCGGTCGAAGCGTATGTGCGGGCACGGGAAACAGATCCGGTGTCGGCCTTTGGTGGAGTCATTGCCTGTAACCAGCCTGTCGATCTGGCAATGGCCAAAGAGGTAACGTCCACGTTTGTGGAAGTGCTCATTGCCCCGTCGTTTAGCGAAGAGGCCCTGACCGAATTACAGCGTAAAAAGGACCTACGACTGCTTGAGGTGGGTTCGTTGGAAACCACCCAACGCGATTCGCTGGATATGAAAAAAATTGTGGGTGGAATTTTAGTGCAAGATAGAGATTTGGGATCGTTGCGGGATTTGGGCGACTTAACTATTCCTTCCAAACGGCAACCCACGAATGAAGAATACCAAGCCTGCGATTTTGCGTGGAAAGTGTGCAAGCACGTAAAATCTAATGCCATTGTGTTTGCGACATCTGAGCAAACGGTGGGAATTGGTGCGGGGCAAATGAGTCGGGTGGATTCAGTCAAGTTGGCCACCATGAAAGCCAATTTACCGATAAAAGGTTGTGTGATGGCATCAGATGCCTTTTTCCCCTTTCGGGATGGCATTGATGCGGCAGTCAGTGCGGGAATAACGGCGGTTATTCAACCAGGTGGTTCGATTCGAGATAAAGAAATTATTCAGGCGGTGGATGAGCAACAGGTGGCCATGATTCTCACAGGCATGCGCCATTTCCGGCATTAAGAAAATTGGTGGCCTGCACAGGACGATTCAGGAACTTCTTCGAAGGTATACCTCTCTTCATTTCTAAACAATCATGAAACTGCTTGTCATTGGCAATGGTGGACGTGAGCATGCGCTTGTGTGGAAACTGGCGCAATCACCACGGGTGTCAAAAATTTATTGTGCGCCGGGTAATGCCGGAATTGCCCAGGTGGCTGAATGCGTGCCCATTTCAGTAGATGACTTACTTGGGCTTCAAGCGTTTGCCAAAGATCAGGCGATTGATCTGACCATCGTGGGGCCTGAGTTGCCCCTATCATTAGGAATTGCCGATGAATTTCGAAAAGCGAAGTTGCGCATTTTTGGCCCGACGCGTAATGCCGCTCGCATCGAATCCAGTAAATCCTTTGCAAAGGAACTGATGGTGAGGGAAAATATTCCTACAGCCGCGTCTCGAACCTTCGACACCATAGATGCGGCCTTTCTGTGGCTAGAAACATGTGCCATGCCTCTCGTCGTGAAGGCGGATGGCTTGGCTCAAGGAAAAGGGGTCATCATTTGTTCGACGAAAATTGAAGCCCAAGAGGCGGTCAAGGGAATGCTGAGTGACCAGCGGTTTGGGGAGGCAGGCACGAGGGTGGTTCTAGAAGAATTTCTTGAAGGGGAAGAGCTTACCGTGATGGCCTTTGCCGATGGGCGGACGGTTCTTCCGATGATTCCAGCCCAAGATCACAAACGCATTGGCGAAGGGGATACCGGACCAAATACTGGAGGGATGGGGGCCTATGCCCCAGCCCCACTCGCGACACCAGAACTGCAACGACGCATTGTAGAAGAGGTGTTGCAGCCTGCGGTGACAGGCCTATCCAGAGTGGGGAGTCCGTTTTATGGCGTGCTCTACGCGGGCCTCATGATCAAAGATGGGAAACCGTATGCGCTTGAATTTAACGCCAGATTTGGCGATCCGGAAACGCAAGTCGTGTTACCGCTTTTACAAACCGACCTCTTGGATATCCTTGAAGCGGTGGTCGAACATCGTTTAGATCAAATGCAAGTAGCATGGCACGATCAGGCGGCTGTCTGTGTTGTCCTGACATCGGAAGGCTATCCGGGTTCCTATCCGACTGGATTGCCAATCTCCGGTTTGGCAGAACAATCCAGGGAGCCAGTAGTGGTTTTTCATGCAGGAACAATGCAGTCTGAACAGGGGGTTCTGACCAATGGAGGTAGAGTGTTGGGGGTCACGGCGCTAGCAGATACCATTCGGAGCGCACAAGAGCAAGCTTACATCGCACTCTCTCCAATAAAATTCAAAGGTAGCTATTTCCGTTCTGACATTGCCCATCGAATCCTTTCGGATATTCCCCAAAATTGACTACCACTTTCGACCCTGTCATTCCCGGAAGCGATTAGCAGGAATCTCTTTCCAACATGGCGCTCATCCTTCCATTCAACTTCCCTCCTTCTCTGCAGATCATGGAACAGGTCGAAAGCTGTGTGCAAGATGGTGGCGTGCTGGCCGTCCCAACCGATAGTTTTTATGCCTTAGCGGTTGGAGTCTTTCAGCCGACTGCCTTGAAGCGGTTGCTAGCGATTAAAGGCGATCGCGACCACAAACCCTTTCCAGTCTTAATTGGCGATCCCTCCCAGCTTGAACCATTGATTGAGGACGTTCCGGAAATTGCCACTAGGCTCATCACGCAATTTTGGCCAGGCCTCCTAACGCTGGTCCTCTTGGCTAAACCCCATGTCGCGTCGGAATTAACGAATGAATTAGGTGCCATCGGCCTCAGGCAACCCAATGATTTTCGAGTCTGCGCACTCTTAAAACACACGGGTCCCTTAACGGGAACCAGCGCTAATCGCTCAGGTTACCCGCCAGCTCAATCCGCCGAAGAAGTCAGACAACAGGTCGGATCAGAAGTTGATCTGATCTTGGATGGTGGGCCAACGCCAGGTGGTCAACCGTCCACCGTGCTACAAGTCCAACCAGCACCTCACATCATTCGCCAGGGAAAAATTGCACTGACAGCCATTCAGAATGTGTTGGGAGATGAGATGGTGTCAGGTGAATCCTCGGACGTGAAGCGGTGAGAATAAATTTTCTTTTCATCCCGCAATGCTTTTCTATTTCGATGATGCCTTGTCAAGTGCGGGAGGCAGAACAAAGGAATGCCTGATTGCAAAACCTGTCTCTAACTTCAACCACGGGTGTGAACAATTCTCCTGGCTGATGACCAACGGTTTGCGAGAGGACCAGTGAGATAGGTAGCGTCTGTCGATCTGCTTGAATGCCAGCAAGGGGCTATGGAATATACCCTGGTGCGTGGCTCGTTCGTTTTTGCCGCGCCAATTTATAGCACATAAGAATCAATGGCCGTTGTTGAACGAGGGTGTCCGCGAATAGAGCCATCTGTCCCTATTGGTGTAAGGCCGTAGATTAATTAAGATAACCTGGAACCTTGGGCCAAACATGATTTGAGATTTAGGGAAGAATCTTGATGAACAAAAGGGCTACTGGGGTACAGGTCCAGACTGAACGAGGCCCCCTCCCTCCCTTTCCCCTCTTCTTCCCGGATTAAAACCCTGGGCTTTGCTACCGCAAGGGCCACACAAAATCTTTCTCTGGAATGAGAAAGGGGTGTATGTGGATTGCGCCATCCCGACCCCGGTGTATGGCCATTTTGGGGGGGACTCTCAAGGGAGTGGGGCCAGTCTGAGAGACCTCTTTCCTCGTGTGACCAGTCAACAAATCTTTAAAGCCTTGAGCAAGGCTTTTGCTCACCAGGAAGAGCAGCAGGTCATGATTGAATTCGAGCGCCAGAAAATTTCGTATCGAGCGAACCTCCAGTTGTTTGCGATGGGGCATCATGTCATGGGGTTGGTGACCGACCATCTGCTCCGCTGCCGTGCTGTTCCCCGTGCCGTCGAGAGGCGGTCTCAGTTTTCCTTGGAGAAAGCGATATTGTTCTTGGCCTTAATGGACCAAGAAAAGAAAGTGGTCATGGCGTTTGGTCCCGGACATAGCAATCGGCAGATGGCCGCTTTCTTAGGATTGTTTGAACGGATGATCCAATTTCATATGTATAATCTGCTGCACAAATTACAACTTCCCTCTCGTGCGCACTTGGCGCACTTGCGATTATCCGAATCAGACATCCCCTCTCCCTAGTTGTAATTTGACGCGCCCGTTCTTATCTGGGGTTCCGGGTAGTCACGCCTCCTTCCGGTATGGTAGGCCAATGGAACATGGGCGAGGGTGAGATAGGTAAAAACCCGACCTGAAAATGTTAGCAGGATTATTTGTGGAAAAAATTTGCTACGGTAGGCGCTCTCGGAGGTCAGCAGTCACCACGGTTCTAGAAACAGACGCTGAGTGCTGGTGAGGCCACCAAATCAATGAAGGCGTCGCTGCCCCAATTCGGCACTGGAAAAATTCAAAAATCATCAAAGATGAAAAGGAAAATGTGTTGTATTATCCACAAATCTTAGACAGGTCATGCGTTAAGGCGACTATCATCACTGGTATGCTGGAGGAGCTATGATCAAAACCCCTATTCTGGCCTTGGCTACGGCACTTATATGCATCGTATTGATGGAACTGCCGGCCATGGCCATGAATGTAGCGCCGTCGGTGGATGCGGGAGAGGCTCAAACGGTGATCTTGCCGAATGCAGCCATGCTCAATGGCACCGTCACTGATGATGGTTTGCCGGATCCACCAGGCGTAGTGACGACGATGTGGAGTCAGGTGAGTGGGCCGGGGACAGTGACGTTTGACAAGGCCCAGGTTGTCGATACCATCGCCAGTTTCACCCTTCCTGGCACGTATGTCTTGCGCCTCACTGCCGATGATGGCGCACTAATGAATAGTGCCAAAATCACGATCACCGTGAATCCTGTTCCTCCAAGCAACCAACGGCCAGTAGTTACGTTTGGGGGGCCTTTCCCTGGCGCTCCTTTCCCCACTCAATACAGCGCTCTTTCTCATTTTGCTGTCCTTGATGGCATTGTGACCGATGACGGCCTGCCGGACCCGCCAAGCGTAGTGACGACCATGTGGAGTCAGGTCAGTGGGCCGGGGACGGTTTCGTTTGACGATGCCCAGGCGGTCGATACCTCGGCCACGTTCAGTGAAGCTGGGGCCTACAAGCTGCGACTTACTGCCCATGACGGGGAGCTTGAAGGCTTCAATGAAATAAGAATGGAGGTTCTGGCATCATCGCCCACGCTCTATGCATTGGATGGTAGTCTAACAGGAATGGTCTTAGCCGATTTCACGCTTCCCAACGGCTCACCTGCTATATTTGAATGGAACATAACGGGAGCACAGCCATCAGGGCATTCTTGGACGACCACTGACGGGGCAACGCACAATCAGCGAAATTTTGGCGGCAACTGCCCTGGGAGTGACTCCATATCAGTGACGACGACTAATGCTTCCGACGCAACATTGTCTGTCCTTATGGCTGGAAGCTGTAATATCGTCCCCATTACGCTGGGGAATCACGGATACCGAGCCACTTGCCGGGGTGGGATCCCCGATCCAATCAGTGGGTTAGACCAAGGATGCGACCCAATAATACCCTTGAGAGGCACCTTAACTCCTATTCTTGCCCCCACTGTTGCTCAAAGTGGCTGGACGCTAGTCTATGTGGATAGCCAAGAGACGGTCGGAGAAGACGGTCGAGCCAGGAATGCTTTTGATGGTAACCCGAACACGCACTGGCACACGGAGTTTAGGGACACGAGTCCGGGACATCCGCATGACCTGATCGTAGATTTGGGGGCGCTCTATGCCCTGACGGGCTTCCGACAGGTGCCACGGCAGGATGGGGGGGTGAACGGGCGCATTGGGCAATATGAGTTTTATGTGAAGACCGATTCGGGCACCGCGCCACCGCTGGGTGTGCCGCCGGTGGTGGGGGAGTGGACGCAGGTGGCCACGGGCACATTTCCCAATAGGGCGGTTGAGCAGGAGAGACTCTTTCTGCCCATCGACAGTCGGTATGTGTGGTTGCGAGCGGTAGATGAGGCCCAAGGGACGGGGCTGCCATTTACGAGCCTCGCGGAACTCAATGTGCTGGGAACCTTGACGGATTCTCCCCCAACTGTTCACGCTGGCCTCAATCAGACGATCACCCTTCCCGAATTTGCTTCCCTTGATGGCACGGTGAGTGACGATGGCCTCCCAAATCCACCAGGCGTAGTGACGACCATGTGGAGTCAAGTGAGTGGGCCAGGGACGGTAACGTTCGGCAACTCCCAGGCTGTCGATACCACCGCCAGTTTCAGTCTCCCTGGCACCTATGTTTTGCGCCTCACTGCGGATGACGGAGCATTGACCACGAGTGCCCAAGTCACGATCACCGTGAACCCGGCTCCTCTTAGCAACCAACCGCCAACGGTTGATGCTGGTTCCAATCAGACGATCACCCTTCCCGATTTTGCCTCCCTTGATGGCACCGTGACCGATGACGGGTTACCCAGTGGCACCGTCACCACGACGTGGTCCAAGGTGAGTGGGCCGGGCACCGTCACATTTGAGAATGCCAATGCCATTGATACCAGGGCCACCTTCAGTCAAGCCGGGAGGTATGTGCTGCGCCTGACTGCGACCGACGGGATGCTCTCGGCCTTCGATGAAATGGGTCTGGCCGTCACTGTCGGGGTTCAGGCAAAGCCGACCCCTTCTGACGTCAATGGTGACGGTCGAGCGGATCTAGTCTGGCGCAACACGACTCATGGGGCGACGATGGTGTGGCACATGACGGCGGCGGGCCTGCGAGGTCCGATCACCTTCCCCGGGGGCGTACCGGGGAGTTGGGTAATTGAGGACGTGGCGGATGTGAATGGCGATGGCCGAGCCGATGTGGTCTGGCGCAACACGGCGAATGGGGCGACGATGGTGTGGCAGATGACGGCGGCGGGCCTGCGGGGCCCCATCACCTTCCCCGGGGGCGTGCCGGTGAGTTGGGCGCTAGAGAAAGTCGCGGATGTGAATGGCGACGGCCGAGCCGATGTGGTCTGGCGCAACACGGTGAATGGGGCGACGATGGTGTGGCAGATGACGGCGGCGGGCCTGCGGGGCCCCATTACCTTCCCCGGGGGCGTGCCGGGGAGTTGGGTAATTGAGGACGTGGCGGATGTGAATGGCGACGGCCGAGCCGATGTGGTCTGGCGCAACACGGCGAATGGGGCGACGATGGTGTGGCAGATGACGGCGGCGGGGCTGCGGGGCCAGATTACTTTTGCTGGAGGGCTGCCGCTGGTATGGGCGCTACAGCCGTAGAGGTTTTCTTCCCGGGTGCCTCAGTGGGGAGGAGATTGGGGAATTCCCTAGTTAGAGTGCGTGTGGCTTTTTTTGTAACAAATCAATCCCATCGCTTTCCTCATCTGCCTGGTGTGATGAGTCCAACCCTTTCGGCGTTTGGGGGGCTTGTGAAAGTTCGATGGTATAGGATTCGTGCAACAGGATGTCGGTTACCTGTTGAATGCTTCACCAGGAGTCGAAGAAGACCGGCGCCATTTCGGTGATGGTTACATCATTGTGTACTGGCTTATGCATACTCGTTGGCATGATGACTATCCTGCTACCACGGCAGGGCAACCTTCATGCATATGAATTTTCTCAATAATTTCACTGAGCGTTTCATTGGCTTTTTCATTCTCAATCTGGCACGTGCCCGCATTCTGATGCCCGCCACCGCCATATGCCAGGCAGAGTTCTCCGATATTGATTGTTGAGCTACGGTTGATGATCGACTTCCCAATCGCGAAAACCGTATTTTGGTTTTTCAATCCCCACATCACATGCATAGAAATATTGCAGCTTGGATACAGGGCATAGATCATAAAACGGTTGAC
>JAJDBR010000056.1 GCA_029261275.1 Nitrospirales bacterium | reverse complement strand
ATGACCCATGTGGATATGATGTTTCACTTCTTTTGCGGGAAGGGGTTTGGAATTGGGCTGAATGCCGCGGCGAAGGCCATTGGTGTGAGCAAGCCCGCCGATGTTGATGGCTCTGTTGCACCGAAGCTCTGGAAAGAGGGTAAAAATCAAACCGTGTTGGATTACGTGGCTCAGGATTGTCGGTTAACGTTGGATGTGGCACAAGCAAGTGAGCAAGCCAAAAAAATCAGTTGGATAACCAAACGTGGAACGACATCTCATTTCGACTTACCTGGCGGATGGCTATCGGTGGAGGAAGCCTACCTGTTGCCGTTACCTGATACGTCCTGGATGGACAAGCCCTGGCCGCGATCAAAATTTACAGAATGGTGGTGAATAGACAAATCTAAGCTTTCAACAACGAAAGCGGGCATGACTTTTACTCACTAATGTTTTCAACTATATAATTCATACTTTTCTTGAAAGGAAACAGAGATCATGTCGTTATTAATTGGTGAAAATTCGGTCGTCACCCTCAATTATACACTCACGGATGATGCTGGAAAGGTGTTAGATAGTTCTGATGGTTCGAAGCCTATGATGTATTTACATGGTTCGGGACAAATTGTGCCTGGGTTGGAAAAGGTTTTAGTGGGAAAAACAGAGGGCGATGCGTTGAAGGTCCGGGTTGAGCCAGCCGAGGCCTATGGAGAGGTTATTCCAAATGGTATGAAGACGATTGAACGCGCAGCCTTTGAGGGAGTCGATGTCGTGGAAGTGGGAATGGCATTTGAAGCACAAGCGCCGGACGGCAGTGCGCAGCATATTATGGTCACGAAAGTGGAGGGTGATAATGTCACGATTGATATCAATCATCCCCTAGCCGGTGTCGCGCTTAATTTTGATGTCAAAATTGAAAGTGTACGGGATGCCACAAAAGAAGAACTGGAGCATGGGCATAGCCATGAAGGTGATGGCCATAGTCACTAGCAGAATGTTGAAAAAGTCCGTCAGCGGCGTTCTCGTCGTTTTGTCGTCCTCACGTACTCTACGTACGCTTCGGGCACCAAAGCTCCTGCGGCCTTGCTGGACGAGCCTTTTTGAACATCCTGCAAGATTAGATTAGAGCAATTGGGATTTTTTTAAGGGATGCAGGCAGACACTGTTTCGCTGCACCGCCGATCGAGAAAGCGTTAACCTCCATGAATCGAGACGAACGCTGGTCGCATCTTGTGGCGCTAGATGATGAACTCCTAAAAGGCGGAATCATTCTTTCGGAATGGTGTTGTTTAATCGTTCGAGAAGCCGACACTGCATTTGCCAATGGGGCAAACCTTGCCTCTATCCTTACAGCTGTTTCTGGAATCGAGACCTACCTCCGGTTCGAGCATTCGACAACAGGGAAAGAACGCCTGGTGTACCTAATCGATAGAGCATCTATCGATGACAATTTAAAGAATGACCTACACGCTTTGCGTAAGTATCGCAATAAGTGGGTTCATCTTGATGATCCGTGGGATGATGCGAGTCTTCTCGAACGGCCTGAAGAAACAGAGTTCGAGCTTGAACAGATGGCACTCTTTGCGGCGCGCGTGTTGCGTAGAACTATTTATGAGAACCCGTGGGTATAAACGTAGTTAGAGCAGACGCCCTTTCATGGTGCGGAAGAGGCGGAGTTGGCCGTAGTCGTAGAGGTCGCCGAGGAGTTCTTTGGCTCCCGTTAAATTGCCCAATCCAGTTTTGGCGAAAGCCGCTGCGATTTGTGTTTGTTGAACAGCCGTTAGGAGCTGATTGATATCCACTGGTTCACCCGATTGGATGGCTTGTTCTAAATGGCCATAAATGGTACTCGCCGCTAGGCTTCGTTGCTTGGCAATGTGCTCGACAGAAAATCCGCTTTCCAATAATCGTAGTGTTTCTCTGGTTGTTCCGTTCAAGGGTTTTGGTTTCCCTGATACGAGTGCCGATGGCGGTGGAGCTGTAGATGTGTTTGAGAAATGCTGTCGAGGGTTGCTCTCCAGGTATTCTGCAACGGCTTCTAGAAAATCTTCTCCAAATTCCTTCAGCTTCCGATTCCCTGGCTCTAAACATGGCAAGGTTTTTTGGCCTGACTCGCAATGGCGATGAAGCCATTTGGCAATTGGCTTTATGGTCATTCCCCAAAATCCCCGCTTTGTTCGGGTGAACAATGAATGGTTTTGGCTCAATTGTACTAACCGGATATTATTTGAAGATGCCGGAATGGCGCCTTCTTGACAATAGTATCAATAGTGATATTATGTTGCGATGGCTAATATAGAAGCTATTGTCGCCTCAATGCGGAAAAATTCGAGTAATATTCGTTTCTCGGATATTTCTAGGGTTTGTGACTACTACTTTGGAACAGCACGGCATAAGGGGACAAGCCATCGGATATACAAAACACCGTGGTCAGGCGACCCGAGAGTTAACATTCAAAACTCGAAGGGGAAAGCGAAAGACTATCAGGTGAAACAAGTGCTCTTGGCGATCGAAAGGATAGAGTATGAAAGTACGAAACGCTGACCTGTATACCTATCGAGTGACCTGGTCAGAGAATGACCAAGAATTTGTGGGTCTTTGCGCGGAATTCCCAAGTCTTAGTTGGTTGGCTTCCTCGCAAGAATCTGCGTTGCGTGGCATACGGATGGTGGTTGCTCAAGTGGTTGCCGACATGAAAAAGAATCGTGAAAGCATTCCTGAACCCTTAGCTGCCCGTCCCTTTAGTGGTAAGTTCATGGTCAGAGTTCCACCGGAAATTCATCGACGTCTTGCTGTGGAAGCTGCAGAGTCTGGAGTGAGTCTTAATCGATTGGCTAGCGCAAAACTTTCTCACTGATTCGAACACGTCTTTCCCTTTGAGTTCAGTGTTAAGCCAGATGGACATTCTTTGATATTGCATCAGTTGCATTTTGATATGTGAGGATTGATAGTAGACATTGTGCTTTGAACACTTTTGTTTTTTAATTGATATGAGTCTAGCTCCCTCTCTGATATAGGGCGCGAAAGAGGCGGAGTTGGTTGTAATCGTAGAGGTCGCCGAGGAGTTCTTTGGCGCCGGTGAGGTTTCCGAATCCAGTTTTGGCAAAAGCCGCTGCAATTTCTGTTTGCTGTTCAGCCCTTAAGAGCTGATTGATATCCACTGGTTCACCGGCTTGGATGGTTTGTTCCAGGTGCCCATAGATCGTGCTTGTCGCCAGTCCACGTTGCTTGGCAATGTGATCTACAGAAAATCCCCGTTGAAATAATCGTAGTGTTTCTCTGGTCGTCGCATTCAAGGGTTTTGGCTTACCTGTTGTGGGAACCGATGGTGATGGGACTGTGGTTGGTTTTGAAAAATGCTGTCGAGGGTTGTTCTCCAGGTATTTCCCGATAGCTGCCAGAAAGGCTACTCCAAATTCCTCCAACTTCCGAGTTCCCACTCCGCTGATTCGTAAGAACTCTTGTTCATTTGTGGGGTAGTTCTGTGCCATTTGTCGTAGGGCTACATCAGAAAAGATGACATAGGCTGGGACATCTCGTTCATCTGCTAAGGTTTTCCGCAGTTGCCGTAAGCGGTCGAATAATGATTCGTCATGGGCCGTGTCGTCGGCACGTGATGGTTTCCGTTCTGGGGCGCTTATAGGTTTGGTCAGCATGATGGTGTGGCGTTCTTGGGTAAAGGCTTGGCCCTGCTTCGTGATTTCCAAAACTGAAAAGGCTTCAGTGGCTTGGCGAAGATAGCCAAGGCGGATGAGTTCTCTGGCCATGGCGGCCCACGCGGGTCGGCTGTGGGTTTTCCCCTGTCCGTACATGGGCAATTGGTTGTGGTGCCATCGGCGAATTTTTTCGGTATTAGCGCCGGTCAGCACGGCAATCACATGATTGAGCCCCACGCTAAATCCGCTGGTGTCGTAGATCGTTTCGATGCAGGAGAGCAGGGTCTCGGCGATTTCTGTTCCATCAAAACTGTCTCGTGGTGAAAGACAATTGTCGCAGCCCCCACAGTTTTCTGACGTGGATTTCTCTCCAAAATACTGTAATAACTCGACTCGCCGACAGGTTGGACATTCCGCATACTGCACCATTTGTTGCAGTTGTGTGCGGGCAATTTGCTGTTCCTGTATTCCTGGCTTTTCATTGATGAAGCGTTGCTGCTTCACCGTGTCTCCCGCGCTGAACAGTAAAATACATTCGCTTGGTAAGCCGTCACGTCCAGCGCGGCCGGTTTCTTGGTAGTAACTTTCCAGATTTTTTGGCAGATCGTAGTGAATGACAAATCGTACATTGGGTTTGTTGATGCCCATGCCGAAGGCGATGGTCGCACAGATCACTTGCACGTCATCTCGCAGGAATAACTCCTGATGGCGCGTTCGGTCCTCTGGAGAGAGGCCTGCATGATACGGCTGAGCTTTGATGCCCTGTGCGTGTAATCGTTCTGCCAACAGTTCTGTTGTTTTACGGCTTTGGCAATACACAATGCCACTT